>CACVAR010000133.1 GCA_902727905.1 uncultured Sulfurovum sp.
TAACCCTTCCACTCTTTTCTGAAAAAGGTGCTGGTATTGGGGAAAAATTGGGGGACATAGTTCCCTTAGATTTAACCTTTATCAATGAACAAGCCAAAGAAGTAACACTTCGAGAGTTAATGGATGGAAAACCAACACTTTTAACGTTAAACTACTACCGATGTGCAGGTGTTTGTAGTCCTCAACTTGAAGAGTTGGCTGCAACCTTGAGTAAGGTTCAGTTAGCTGAAAATTTTGATTATAAAGTAATTACGGTTGGTTTTGCAGAAGATGAAAATATTTCTTTGGCGCTTACTAAAAAGAAAAATATTCTTAAGACAATGACACGTCATTACGTTCAGGATGCATGGCAGTTTGTCCTTGGAGAGAACAATAGTTCAGGTAAATTGGCTCAAAGTGTTGGCTTCAAGTATAAGGCTATGAAGATGGAAAATGGAGATCTTGGATATATTCATGGGGCATCGGTGGTGATGCTTTCTCCAAAAGGAAAAATCACAGGTTATCTTAATGGGATTAACCAACTTCCAGCTGACATTACTATGGCAATTAAAGAAGCATCTGAAGGAAAAGTACGACACTCTATTCTTCGAAGCAACTCACCTTTTTGTTTTACAGAGAGACCTGAGGCTGGTAATATTGTCAATAATATAACACGTATTGCTGGGGTTTTGAGTGTTATTGCATTACTAGTATTGTTCTTTTTCTTTCTTCGTCGAGGTCGAAAAAAATAGATTTAATTAAATATGATAAACGTAAGTTAAAAACCTACGTTCAAATTCTTGTGCTGGGATTGCTTTACTACAAAGGAATCCTTGATAGTAAATCGTACTATCAATATTCATAATCTCTTCTCTTTGTTGTTCTGTTTCTACACCCTCAATTATAACTTTATAATTAAACTGTTGACCAATAGCAATAATACTTTTAACTAGCTCTTGATTGTCTTTGTTTGTTAGAATATCTTGGGTAAAGACTTTGTCTATTTTGAGTACTTTAAAGGCAAACTTCTTGAGGTATGAGAGCGATGAATAACCTGTACCAAAACCATCAATACTACACTCAACACCATTACTTTTTAATCGTTGTATAATCGTTTGAGTCTTTTCAAAATTATCTAAAAGAGTAGTCTCTGTTAGCTCTAGTTTTAAAAGAGAAGGCTTAATACCACTTTTTTTTATGCAAGCATCGAATTGTTCAACAAAGTTTACTTCGTTAAGTTGTCGGGTATTAATATTAACCGAGATATATTCAAAGTTAATAATTTTAGCTTCTTTCCATAAAGCGAGTTGTTTACAAACTTCTCTTGCGACCCACCAGCCAACTTTAGTTATAAGTCCAGACTCTGTTGCCATGGGTAGAAACTTGTTTGGCATAACAATCCCTTTGGTTGGATGATGCCAACGAACCAATGCCTCCACAGCATTTAAAGAATTGTTTGTAATGGATACGATGGGCTGATAATAAAGCTCTAGCTCACCATTGTCTATGGCATCTTTTAGATCATGTTGTAAGGAGGTTAGTTCTTGTTGTTCTACATCTAAAGAGTGGTCGTAAAAACGAATGTTGTTAAGTCCTTCTCGTTTAGTTTGGTACATCGCCATATCAGCTTGACGGATAATCTGTTCGGTGTTATTAGAATTTGGTTCTATAAGAACAATACCAATACTGGTGGTCATAAAAAGATCTAACCCCTCAATGTGAAACGCATCAGTAAATAGGGCTTTTATTTTTAATGCTATGTCTTGTGCTTTTCCTTTTGCAATAATGGGGTCTTTAGTATAGAAAGGAACCAGTGTGATGAACTCATCTCCTCCAATACGAGAAAGGTACTTATTTTTAATGTTTAAGCTTCTTAGTCTATCAGCAACTTCAAGGAGTAGTTTATCTCCTACTATATGCCCAAAGGTGTCATTAATTTGCTTAAAACGGTTAAGATCCATGTAGAATAAAAAGGAATAGTAGTCTATGTGTTCTACTTTAGAAATTAAGTCTTCCATATACTCTTGATAACTTCTACGGTTTGGTAGAGAAGTTAAGGCATCATGTAAAGAGACATAATTGATTTTTTCATAGGCAAAGTGTTCGGTACTTTTGTCTTCAATCGCACCAATACCACCAATAATTTCATCGTTATCATTTAAGAGAGAAGAACAAGTAATCTCCACCCACATTTCTTTTTTGGCAAATGAAAAGTTAAATGAACCGATGGTTTCTTTCTCAGAAGGAACAATAAGCACTTGTTTTAGTAGATTAAGCGCTTTTTTGTCTTCAATATTATTTAGGTTAAAGGACTCTAGCTTTTCTTCTACCCCAAAAAGTTTTTTAAACATGGTGTTATGTCTTAGTATGTTTAAGTCATTATCATAATAAAAAATACCTATAGGTGCTTGCTCTAGTAAAGAAGAGAGTTTCTCTTCTTTAGCAACAAGTAAGTCTTGTGCTTCATGGTAACGCTCTTGACTGGTATGGGTTTCGTGAAAAAGTTGATGCAGATATTTTGAAATAATTTTTGAGTTTATAAAGAAACATGAAATGTTTGCAATGATGATAAAAAGAAAGAGTAATATAATACTTAAGTTAGATAATTGAATATCCAGTAGAAATAGTATGGGAAAGGAACTCCATAGTAAAGTAATGAAAAGAGAGGACAATTTTATGGATAACATTAAGTTTTTGGGTATAACTCGGTATATATTTTTTATTTGATTTTGAGAGTTGATAAAGGTTTCATTTTTTTTAGTAGGTTCGCTTAGACTTTTCATTACACTTATTATAGGATAAAAATATTATAATTTAATTATATTTAACATTAATTATTTGACATTAAAAAATAAAGAATGATTATAGCTAAGTATATAAAAAAACTTGCTAGAATTATGGATTATAATTTCTATAAATATAAATATTTAAATAGAGGACAAGATTTATGAAAGTTTTATTAATAAAAGATGTTAAAAGCTTAGGAAAAAAGGGTGAGATTAAAGAGGTAAAAGACGGATATGGTCAAAACTTTTTAATTGGAAAAGGTATGGCTAAATTGGCGACACCTGAAGTAGTAGAAAAATGGAAAGCTGAACAAGAGGCTGCAGCAAAAGAGTTGGCTGATACTTTGGCACGTTTGAAAAAAGAGGAAAAAGAGTTAGCTGAAAAAAATATTGTGATTACTAAAAAGTTAGCACCAGCAGGAATTCAGGGTTCAGTTGGTAAAGATGACATTGCAAAAGCAATAAAAGAACAGATGAACATTGTAATTGATAAAAAGATTGTTGAGCTAAAAAAAGCATTGAAAACTGTGGGTGAACATAAGGTAGACATAAAGTTAGGTCATGGAATTCATGCTACGGTAACCGTAGAAATAAAGGGAGAAGAATAGCGTGTTTCATGCAACTACAATACTTGCCTATAAAGGTGAGGATAACGCAGTTATAGGTGGTGATGGTCAAGTAAGTTTTGGTGATACCATCTTAAAAGGAAATGCAACGAAAATTCGTTCACTCTATAAGGGTCAGATTCTTGCAGGATTTGCAGGAAGTACAGCTGATGCGTTTAACCTTTTTGATATGTTTGAAAGCATTTTAAATGATAAAAAAGGTGACATTTTAAAGTCTGTGATTGAATTCTCTAAAATGTGGCGAAAAGACAAACATCTACGTCAATTAGAAGCAATGATGCTGGTTTTAAATAAAGAGCATATTTTTATTTTAACAGGAACAGGGGATGTTGTTGAACCAGAAGATGGAAAAATAGCTTCCATTGGTTCGGGTGGAAACTATGCCATTTCTGCTGCGAGAGCCTTAGACAAACACTCTGACTTATCTGCGAGAGATTTGGTAAAAGAGAGCTTAACCATTGCTGGTGAAGTGTGTATTTATACCAACACAAATATTAAACTATTGGAGCTTTAATTGACAAATGTTATTCCAACGAATCTCACACCAAAAGAGATTGTTTCATTTTTAGATAAATATGTAATTGGACAGGGTAATGCCAAAAAGACCATTGCTGTGGCATTGCGTAACCGTTATAGACGTTTACAATTAGACCCAGAGTTACAACGTGATGTAATGCCTAAAAACATTTTAATGATTGGTAGTACAGGGGTTGGTAAAACAGAGATTGCACGTCGTCTCTCTACCATGATGCGTTTACCTTTTGTTAAAGTAGAAGCAAGTAAATTTACTGAAGTCGGTTTTGTGGGTCGTGATGTTGAATCGATGATTCGTGATTTAGCAGCGAATGCTTTAAATTTAGTACGTGAAGAGCAAAATGAGTTAAATCAAGAGAAGATTGAAGCTTATGTTGAAAACAAAATCATTGAAAAGCTTTTACCACCACTTCCAGCAGGTGCGAGTGAGCAAAAACAAGCTGATTATGATACTTCATTTGCAAGAATGCAAGAAAAGTTTGTAAAAGGTCAACTTGATGATTTACTGATAGAAGTCGAGATGCCAGCCCCAACCATTGATGTGATGGGTGGAGGAGGAAACATCCCTCCTGAAATGGCAAATGTGCAAGAGTCAATCATCAAAGTTATAGGTGGTATGAATAAAAAACAGAAGAAAAAAGAGGTAACTGTTAAACAGGCTAAGTCTATTTTAGCAACAGAAGCCAGTGCTGAACTTTTTGATGAAGAGAAGCTAAAAGATTTAGCGTTGAAGAAAATAGAAGAGGGTGGAATAGTTTTTATTGATGAGATTGATAAAATTGCTGTTCCTGCAAATTCATCTTCACGACAAGATCCAAGTAAAGAGGGTGTACAGAGAGATTTACTTCCGATTGTTGAAGGGTCAAATGTACAGACACGTATTGGACAGGTAAAAACCGATCATATCTTATTTATTTCTGCTGGGGCATTTCATCTTTCTAAACCTTCAGATTTAATTCCAGAACTTCAAGGACGTTTCCCACTAAGAGTTGAACTTGATTCACTTGATGCAGAAGCACTTTACCGAATTTTGACAGAACCTAAAAACTCACTCATTAAACAATATGTGGCACTTTTAGGTGTTGAAGATGTTGAACTTGTATTTGAAGAAGAAGCACTTCGTGCTATTGCTCAATACTCTGCTACAGCCAATGAAAAGACCGAAGACATTGGGGCAAGAAGACTGCATACCATTATGGAAAAAATAGTAGAAGACATCTCATTTGATGCCGATGAATTTGCTGGTCAGACCATTACGGTTGATATTAAGCTCATTGATGAAAAACTTGAAAAAGTTGTTGATGATGAAGATACTACAAGATATATTCTTTAGGAATATATCTTATTTTTATAGCTTAATGTTTTAACGCTTCTAACTCAGCATGGATTTGTTCTATGTTGAGTCTATCACTTGCTATTTTTTCTTTTTCTTTTAACATGGTTTTTTGTGCATAATAATTTGTTAGTATAAAGAGTATTAGCGCTATGGCTGAAGTAATCATAGAGGTTAATTGAATGTAGGTTAGGCTTAATTCACTATAACACATTGAACCACAGATTTCTAGCGTTACTTCTGGTTGTATGGATGAAAAAAAATAGAGTGAACTTGCAATAATAAAGAGTAAAAAGAAAAAGTTTTTAATGTACATGGGCATTCCAAATTTGAAGTTATAAGATATATTATAACAGAAAATAGTAAAAAAATAACTCACATTTAATGTTTTTTTTAGTTTTATTTCAATAGTATTCCAAAATTTTTTAAAAATAAGGGAAAACGTGAGAAAAATATTATTTCTATTATTGCTAAGTTTTTTTTCTTCGGAATTGATGGCAAAAGCAGTAAGTAGTTGGCGACTGAATCATACTTATAAGAAAGTATCTAAAAATACAAACATCAACAAAAAGGCTTTAAAGAAGGCTTTTAGCTACTATAAGAAGAATCAAAAAAGAAAAAAACTTTCAACAAAATATCTTGCTATAGCTGACTATACAAAATCAGCAAAACACAAACGACTTTATATTATTGACCTCTATAAAGGCTCGGTTTTTAGGTATAAAGTAGCGCATGGAAAACGCTCAGGGGTTATCGGTGGTAAAGTTAAACGTTCAAGTAACAAACGAAACTCAAAGATGACACCCTATGGCTTTTTTAAAGTAGGAACAAAGGTTGGAAAGACGAGAAAGAAGCGTTACCGATACCTTTCTGTACAAGGTCTTCAATGGTCCAATAAAAAAGTAGGCTACCCTACAAGAAAAGGGGGAAGAGATGTTATTATACACCCAGCAAAATATGTCAATAGAGGTGGGCGTAGCCATGGTTGTTTTGCCATACGTCCTCAAGACAAATGGAAAGTTTTTGGGAAATTAAAAAAAGCACTCCTCTATAGTTATACAGGTCGATAAAAGGGAGAAAAAGAAAAGATGAAAGTTATCATTGATTTAATAGAAGATATTAGAGAGAGTATTAATAATAATGAAACTTATGCAGTAACAGCCATGTTACTAAAAGAAGATGAGCAAGATAAAAAGAATTTGATTTATGCTGGAGAAGCATCAGTAGCTTCATTTCATATAGATGAGATTTCAAAGGAGTTGATTTTTACAGTTAATAGTAATGATAAAGCACTTGAAATAGGTGAGTTGGTTAAGCACTTACTTATTATGAGCATGGATAAAATGATGTATGAAGTTAAATTGGCAGTGAGTGACGAACATGCTCCACAAGCGTTAGTTGGTTTCGGTTTCAATGCTACTGATGCTAAATACGCTCTATTCATTATGGCGTAACCACCATTTGGCTAAAATACCTAAATTTTAAATTAAGGGTTTAGTATGTCAGTTAAATGTGCATTTTTGTTTGCAGGTCAAGGTTCTCAGAAAATGGGAATGGGAAAAGATTTTTTTGAAAATTCAGATGTTGCAAAACAGATGATA
>CACVAR010000134.1 GCA_902727905.1 uncultured Sulfurovum sp.
TTTCCCTTGTAAACCCTGCTTTAGTTAAGTCATGTCCTTTGAAAAGAGCATTAAACATTTCATTATAAAAAGTTACGACATTATCATCAATAGTATTATTATGCCAAAAAGAAGAGTAAAGAAGATTGACCATAAGAGGCGTATTGAAAAGTTCATGATTTAATGTTTTAAAATTTTCATGAGCTATTAACTCTTTACCTACTTCAATTGAAGCATAAGCATCATATTTTAAAAGAAGTGCTTTAATCTGTTTTAATTTTAAAGGTTCAAAAGTACAGGAAACTTGCTTATACAAAGTTGGAATGTATGATTGTTCTCTTGAAGTTAAAAGTGTTAAATTAGTAGAATATATTTCAGATAATTCACTTATTTCTTCTCCTAAGCTCTTGGCTTTGTCTTCTGAAACCTCATCAAACCCATCAAAGAAAAAAACAAATTTTCCTTTTTCCATCAACATAACAAACATCTCTACTGTAAAGTTTTTTCTTTTATAAGGATTCATCTCTTTTACAATATAATCTAATAAACTTTCATCTTTATCAACTTTACGTAACTCTACAAAAATAGGGATTTTAGAATGTAATTTATTTTGTAAAATTCTTAATATCAAATATTTAGAAACTGTGGACTTTCCCATACCTGCTGTATCTATAAGAAGTAAGTTTTTATCTAATGTATCATGAATAAGTAAGTCAATACTTTTTGAACAGTCCTCTTCTTCTATGTTATGTCTATTCGTAGATGTCAACACTAATGGTTCGTAAATGCTCTCTAAAGGAATCTCTTGTTGTGGAAATATAATTGTATTAATAGTATTACATTTTTTATGAAGTCTAGACAAATAAGTTTGAAGTAGTTCTTCTAAATTTTTATCTGAAATTTGTTTTTGAAGATACTTTTCCCGTAAATTATTTTTAAAACTTTCTATATGTGATGCGAAAAAAAGTTTAACCACACTTTCTGTACTTTTAATTCCAGTTTGTAAAGCTACTTTTTCTAAACCTGTTCCTGCCATATTAATCTCCACATATTTATAATTAACATCATAGCATAAAGTATGAAAACATTACAATTTGACATATTTTTAACATTTTTAAACTATTTACATTAAACTTATCCAAGACTTTATGAAAGGAAAATTCATGGGCGACAAAGACATCATAAGTAAAGAGCTTTTAAAAGAGATGGCTAAGGATATTTCTCGACATATCTTGCATATCAAAATAGATGACAACATGGAGCTAATAGACAAAGAATTTACTCGAATTGAAAAAAGAGATGCTGACTTAGTCTATAAAAATGGGAATGAAATTATTCATATAGAGATTCAAAATAACAACCATCCTAAAATGCATTTACGAATGCATAGGTACTACAGTGACATACTTTTTGAATATGAAGACTATACCATTCAGCAATATATGCTCTACATTGGAAAAGAAAAATGTCGTATGGAAAAAGAGATTGTTCGAGACAACATTAACTACAAATATGCTATTATTGATATAAGAGATGTCTCTTGTGAAGCATTTTTACAAAGTAATGACCCTTCAGCTGTTGTTTTAGCCATACTCTGTAACTTTGAAAACAAAGACAAACAAAAAGTTGTCAATAGCATCCTAAAAAAGCTTATAAAACTTTCCAAAGATGAAGCAACATTTAGAAATTATTTAAAAAAAGTTGAAATATTTTCAACCAATAGAAATTTAGAAGAATATGTAGATAAAGGAGTAAAAATGTTTACTGTAGATATTGAAAAGTTACCGTCATTTCAAAGAGGTGTTGAAAAAGGAATTCAAAAAGGAATTCAAAAAGGAGTTGAAGAGAGTATGAAGATTTCAGTAAAAGCCATTGCCTCATTAGGTTATGATACTCAAAAAATTGCTCAATTGTTAAATCTTAGTGAACCTGAAGTTAAAGAATACTTGAAATAAACCTCAAAGACAAATTTAGCTATAACCATTCACAATAAATATACTAATAAATGAGAGTAAACCATGAAATCTAAAAATAAAAAAGCTGAAATTACATATGGTGAATATAAAAAGTCTCAACAGAAAAACACTCCCAGTAAACATAAGCATCTTAAAAATACTCACAACGTAAAAGACCCACATGAACATTACCTCAATCCCATAGCAACAGATTTTTTACCTACCACACGTAAAGAGATGGACAAACTAGGCTGGAAACAATGTGATGTCATTTTAATCTCTGGTGATGCTTACATAGATTCACCTTTTATTGGAGTAGCAACCGTTGGGCGTATGCTTGAAAAAATGGGTTATAAAGTTGGGATTATTGGGCAGCCTGATTATAAATCTGACAAAGATATTACTCGTTTAGGTGAACCGAGACTCTATTGGGGTGTGAGTGGTGGAAGCATTGACTCTATGGTTTCTAACTATACTGCTACTAAAAAGTTTAGAAACAATGATGACTATACACCGGGTGGTAAAAATAACAAACGTCCTGACCGTGCTGTTAATGTCTATACTAATCTTATTCGTCGTTATTTTAAAGGTACTGTTCCCATAGTTCTTGGAGGAATTGAAGCGAGTTTACGTCGTGTGACGCATTATGACTTTTGGACGAATAAACTTAAGAAACCCATACTCTTTGACTCAAAAGCTGACATACTCATCTATGGTATGGGTGAGCAAGCTGTTCGTGACTTAACCGTAGCCATTGACAAAAAAGAGGACTGGAAAAAAGTTCGAGGTATCTGTTACATTTCTAAAGAACCTGTACCTGAATACCACCAAATGCCTTCACATCAAGAGTGTTTGGATGACAAAGAGAAGTACATCGACCTTTTTGACCTCTTTTATGACAACAATGACCCCAAAGGGGCTAAAGGGCTTTGTGAGGCAGTTGATACACGTTACTCTATTCAAAATCCACCTTGTCGTTACCTTACAGAACCTGAGATGGATGAAGTCTCTAACTTACCCTTTACGCGTGAACTGCACCCTTACCACCGACCAGAAGGAAAAGTAAAATGTTTAGAGACCATTAAGTTTTCCATTATGACCCATCAAGGTTGTTGGGGAGAGTGTAACTTCTGTGCCATTGGAGTACATCAAGGTCGAACCATTCGTACCCGTAGTGAAAAGTCCATTGTCAACGAAGCCAAAGAGTTTACTCAGTACAAGGACTTTAAAGGAATCATCTCTGATCTTGGTGGACCTACAGCAAATATGTATGGATACGAGTGTGAGAAAAAAGAAGATTTTGGAACCTGTGACCACCAACGTTGTGTTGACTCAAAACATATCTGTGGTTCTATGAAACCTGACCATAGCCGTGTTATTAACCTTATGAAAGAAGTTAGAGCAGTTCCCGGAGTACGTAAAGCTTTTGTTGCCTCTGGAATTCGTTATGACCTTATTAACCGTGATAAGCGTGAAGGTTACTCTTACTTAAAAGAGTTAGTACAACACCATATTTCTGGACAAATGAAAGTAGCCCCTGAACATACCCAACAGCATGTACTTGACCTTATGGGTAAACCGGGTAAAAACACGCTCATTGAGTTTAAAAAACTTTATGACCAACTTAACCGTGACATGGGGAAAAAACAGTTCTTAACTTACTATCTCATCGCAGCACATCCCGGATGTACAGATGATGACATGCATGAACTCAAACGTTTTACGACCAAAGAGTTAAAAATAAATCCTGAACAAGCACAAGTGTTTATCCCTACTCCAGGAACTTACTCTGCTGTTATCTACTACACAGAAATGGATCCAATTACGCGTAAAAAAGTATTTGTAGAAAAAGACATTAAAAGAAAAGAGAAACAAAAAGCCATTATTCAAGCTGCTATTCCTAAAAAAGGTTTTCAAAGTACTTTTGCGAGTTAATAATTAAAGAAATGCTAACATCTCTTCAGCAATAGCTTCAATAACCTTAACAGGAACAGAGTTACCAAACTGCTGATATGCCTGTGTATCAGAAACTGGTATTTTAAAATCTTTAGGAAAACCTTGAAGTCTTGATGCCTCTCTAGGTGTTATTTTTCTTGGATTTTTTCCATCTTGTGCAATTAATATTTCACTTCCATCTTTATAATACCTGGCAGACATGGTACTTGTATACGCTGACTCATGAGTAAAAATACTGTAACCAAAACCTTTTCCTTTTAATTTGTTCTCTTTTTTACGTCTTTGATGTCCAGCCCATAACTTATCGGATATTGTATATTTATCATCTACTTCTTCATCTAAAATATCACCTACTCTTGTTTCTATATTTAAAGGTTTTGGAAAACTAAACTGCACAGTCTCATCTAAAAATCCAACAATATAAATTCTTTCTCTATTTTGAGGTAAACCAAACTCCCTTGCTTTTAACAAATGATATTGAACATTTGTATATCCAATATCTTTTAATGTCTGCATAATTACTTCAAGAGTTCTTCCTTTATCATGCCCCTTTAGCTGTTTAACATTTTCAAGAAGAAAAGCTTTAGGCTTTTTTTCTTTTAATATCCTAGCAATATCAAAAAAAAGTGTCCCTCTGATATCTGAAAACCCCTTCTTTAAACCAGCTTGTGAAAATGGCTGACATGGAAAACCTGCGAGTAATAAATCATGTTCTGGAATCTCACTTTCATGGACTTTTGTAATATCTCCATGCACCTCTTCTATCCCAAAATTTGCCTTATAAGTTTCTACTGAATATTTATTCCACTCTGAACTAAAGACAACTTCGATTTTCTTAGAAGACATTTGTTCAAAACCTAAACGTAGTCCTCCAATACCAGCAAATAAATCAATCACTTTAATAGTTTCATCCGTATTAAAAACTTTAGTCATTTTTACTCCAATACTCATAAATACTTGGAAGTTCATCAAATAAATACTCTTCAAAAGAAATAATATTTTTCATTCCTTCTAAATCTTTCCTTTCAGCAACCCATTTATACGCCACAACTATAATATTATGTTGAGACATTTCTTTACCCTTATTCGATGAAATATCTTCATCAACAGTCAATAAATGAATTTCAGGTATTTTCGTACGTTCAATCTCTTCTGCTACTTCTTGCCAACGCTCACGCAGAGTTGTTTTCATAGTACCAATAATGGTTTTATTTCTACGTTTTTTATATGCTTCTACTCCTGGTAAAATTGAATCTACTTTTTTTCCTAAACCCAAAGTATCAAATGTTTTCTTACCTACCTTTTTTTGAGAATTAAACTCATAATCTAATGTTTCGTAGACCTTATAAACTATAGACTCAAAGGTACTACCTGCTCTTGACCTTCTTGACTGTGTATTACTTAATGAAAGTCTATAAACATAAGGAAAAACACGTCCTGCATATTCTCCACATGTCTCTTTTAAAAACTTTATTAAGGCTTCACCTTCTAACTCCATAATTTCACTCTCAACTAAACCATTTAAAATATTCCTTGGTGTTTCTAGCTTATTATGTAGATCTTTCATTAATAAAGCATTAAAGTTAACCTCATCATTTAAATACTCTTGCCAAACATCTTCTCTAAGTTTTGATATCATATTACTAACATCTTGATTTAGTATCATTTCTGTATAAATACTATTTTCTTTAAACATTGTCTCAACAATAGTTTGTGAATTACGTATATACTTAGCTCTGTAGGATTTAATTAATACATCAAACTCTTTTTGTTCACCAGTAGGTATTTTAGTTATGATGGGTAAATTATTCATTTAAATCCTAATAATATTTTCTGAACTCTAATTATATTTAAATTTATTTAAAAGAGTGAAAAGAATGTCAAATTGTCATATTATTTAGTTATAAAGTAAGAACCAAGTACAATGGGAACAACCCCAAGTACTTGAATCCATGTTGCTATCTCTCCTAAAACAAAATAAGCTATAAGCAACGTAAATACAGGCATAAAAGAAATCCATGCAAAAAGCTTGGTAATAGAGATAATGTTTAAAGCCTCTACAAATAACAGTTTAGAAAATACAAAAATCAAAACTCCATTTAGAAAAATATAGAAAGAGACATCCATAATATTCTGGACTGTTGGGATACGCTCCATATAAAATGCAAAGGCTAAAACAAAAGGTAAAGCAATGATGTTTCTAAACGCTAAAATGGTTTTGGCTGAGACAAATACTCTAGCTCTTTGTTGATGTTTTGAGACCAAAGGAGCAATCATTGCTGCTAAAAAAATGAGTGCATCTCCCTTATTTAATGAAAATTCATTAGGAAATAAAATAATAATAGCCCCTACTCCCATAAGTAAAGCACCAAAAGAGTGTAAAGTTGTCATTTTATCAGAACCAAAAACATTAAAATATAAGTAAGAGAAGAAAAGTTGTAAGGAAATAATAACAGACATGTTTCCAGCTGTGGTGTACTGTAAACCTAATAACATTAAAATAAATAACATCGTAATATAAAAAGTTAACCATAACATATCAGACCAAGCTTCTTTAACCATAAACTCTGACCATGAATTCTGATAAAAAATAATAGCAACAAATACTACATTTGCGACAGTAATAGACAATGCGTAGGTAAATAGTGGTTCAATACTCACTAAAATAAAAATACTAATAATGGGGAATAAACTCTCAAGAAGTGCAATAAGAATGGCGTAAACTTCACCCTGATACTTTTTTGTCATGGGGAAGTATACAATAAAAAATGATATTAAATATAAGTATTATAAGGGTGCTTTTACTCTCTCCTTATAAGGTCTGGGGTGAAAATATATTAAAGTAAAAGCTATGAAAGTTTAATGGTAAAAATAGGAAGGAAAAACCATCTCTTTCATGTTTGTAGTATAGGGAGTAAAAGTGTCTGAATTGTGTAGGTTTATC
>CACVAR010000135.1 GCA_902727905.1 uncultured Sulfurovum sp.
TAACTGGAGGAGTCTCTTTTTCTGAGTTATGTCAAAATTCAGACTTTTTAGTCTCTTTAGGGGGTGATGGGACACTACTTGCCTTAGTAAGAAAGAGTTATGGCTATAACAAACCTGTTCTTGGTATTAATGCTGGAACATTAGGTTTTTTAGCTGATGTTCGTATCTCTGAAGTAGACAAGTTTTTAGATGATTTACTTATTGGTGAATATCGTATAGATAGCCGTATGATGATTGATGCCTACATACAAACGGCTGATGGTAGAAAAAAGTTTCATGCTTTTAATGATGTCGTAATTACGAGAACAAGTATCTCACATATGGTTAAGATAGATGCTTCTATTGATGGAGAGTGGTTTAACACTTATCGAGGTGATGGGCTTATTATCTCCACACCTACAGGTGCAACAGCTTATAATTTGGCAGCTGGGGGTCCCTTGGTTTATCCATTGACTAAAGCATTTATTATGACACCAATTGCTGCACATTCTTTAACGCAACGCCCTTTAGTATTACCTTCTAATTTTACCATTGATTTCTCTTCCCCTAAAGATACGGTTGTTGTTATGGTTGATGGTCAGGATGATTATGAAATGCAAGCAGGCGAGGTTTTAGTGCTAAACAGCGCTTATGTTGATGCAAAACTGTTACATAAAAAAGAGCGAAATTACTTCTCTGTTTTAAGAGAAAAGTTGCATTGGGGTGAAAAAGAGTAATGATAAATAGAGTATTTTTAAAGAATTTAATAAGTTTTTCAGAAGTGGAGGTTGAACTAGGACAAGGCTTAGTAGTTCTTTCAGGTCCTTCGGGAGCTGGTAAGTCGCTTTTTATGAATAGTATTTTGTCTACATTTGGTTATGGAACTGCAGAAGCTTCTTTATGTGAAGTTTTAGTGACTAAACCCAAAAAACTTGAAAGTGATGTTTTTGAACTTGAAGAGGAGATAACGCTAAAGACCATTAAAAAAGAGAAAGTTCGTTATAGCATAGATGGACAGAATATCTCTAAAAAAGTTTTAAATGGCATGTTCTCTCCTTTTGTACAGTTTTTATCAGTACGTGATAAAAGTGGTTTTGAGAGTAGTGATTTATTAACATTGATTGACAATGATTTAGTGGCTAAAAATAGAGACTTTAAAAGACTTTTTAAAGAGTATACTAAGCGTTATGCTAATTATAAAGCAAAACTAAGTGAACTTGACAAAATTAAGGCTGATGAAGCAAAGCTTGTTGAATTAATAGAGTTTACAGAGTTTGAAATAGAAAAGATTGATTCTGTGAAACCAGTAGTTGGAGAAGATGCAGAGCTATTAAAGGTCAAACATCAGCTCTCTAAAATTGAAAAAATAAATGATGCTTTAGAAAGTGCCAATGGTATCTTTACTTTTGAGGAGTCTGTTTCTGAAGTATATAGATTATTAGATAAAGATGAATCTGTTTTTTCAGAGATGATGAATCAGTTACGTGCTGATTTTGAAGATATTGAGTCCTTGTCAGAAGAGTTAGCTGAGGTGGATATAGAAGCTGTTTTAGATAGATTAGAGAAAATATCTTCTTTAAAAAACAGATACGGAAGTATTGAAGAAGCACTTGAGTATGCTGAAGTTAAAAAGAAAGAGTTATTAGGTTATCAGAACATTGAAGAAGATAAAAGTATGTTAGAGACTTTTTTGAGCATGGAATTTTCTGAACTTACTGTTTTGGCTGGACAAATTACTTCTATGCGTAAAGAGAAAGCATTAGCTTTAGAAAAACCTTTGAAAAAATACTTAGGAGAGTTGAAACTACCAGCATTAAAATTTTTATTTACTGTAAATACTTTGGATGCATTGGGGCAAGATGGGGTAGAAGTGGATTTAAATGGTTCCAAGGCTAACACACTTTCAGGTGGTGAATTTAATCGTGTTCGTTTGGCTTTAATGGTAGTAGCACTCTCAGGAGTTAAAGAGGGTGGTGTGTTGATTTTGGATGAGATAGATGCAAACGTTTCAGGAGATGAATCTATAGCCATTGCAAATATGATTTCAAAGCTTTCTTCTGTTTATCAAATATTTGCTATTTCTCATCAAGCTCATTTGGCTGCCAATGCAGACCAACACTTACTTGTTAGTAAGGTAAAAGATAAAAGTGTGGTTCGCCTTTTAGATAAAAAGGGACAAGTTTCTGAGATTGCTAGAATAATTGGTGGAGAGAAACCTAATGATGAGGCAATTCAATTTGCAGAAAAGTTACTTTTTTAATTTTTAAATATAATAAATAAATTTTATATTAAATTAATATTTTAAAGGAACTTCATAAACCTTAATGTTATAATCCTTAATATAATATAAGTTTTAGGAGTTAATGTAATGTTTGGAAATCAAGAAGATCCTTACTTAAAGGCAACAAAGCATGCAAGGATAAATAATGAGGAGTATGGACAATCTTCAAGTTTAAAATTTGTTATCTTTAATTTTTTATTTGTTTTAATATTGGCATTAATTACATTTTTTTATTTAAAATATGAAACTGTTGTGTTCTCAGGATTATCCTCAAAGGATAAAGCTGTTTTAGGTGTTAGTGAAACTGTTGACGATTTAGAACTATCTTCTGATGAAGAATTTATGAAAATATTAAGAGTTACGGATATAGAGTCAGAAACTAAAATAGATAATGATAGTGCATTAGAATTAAGAAACTCAATGAAGGTGTTAATGAATGAATCAAGTATCAAAAGTCAATCATCTTATACTAAAGCCATCTCTAGAGAATTGGATGATAAGAGTGAGTTTAAAGGTAAGATTGTTGTTGTGAAGCATGGTGATACTCTTTCTAGCCTTTCAGAAGCGTTTTATGGAAACTCAATGAACTATTCAAAAATTGTCGAATCTAATCCAGAATTAGCTAATGGGTCATATATGCTAAGAGTCGGACAAACCATTAAAATACCTTATTAAAAAGATAGGCTTAATGAATATATCGAGAATTTCATAGTTGTAACCTTTTTCATTATTATAATTTTGTTAGTAAAGAAAATTACAAGGAAGTTTGATGTTTGATACAAATGATGTTTATAATGATGCAGTGAAAGGTTCAAGTTTACATGCTGAAGAACAATTAAAGGCTAATGGTCAGTCTCAAATAGGTTTAAATATTTTAGGAGCAGTATTATTAATGGGTACTCTGTATGTAGGGTATTATTTTTATGAATTAAAAATTACTACGAATCACTCTATAGTTATAGAAAATGAACTTGTAGCAAAAATTCAAATGGAAAGTGAAGTACATGTGGGTACTGAAGCAAGTACTTCTGAAGAAGAATATTTACGTGCTTTACGAGACATGGAAAGCGAACTTAGTGAAGAAAGTAAAGAGGTTAATGTTGCTGCAAGTGAGCATATGGATTTAAGTTCAGCAATGAATAACTTAATAACTGATACGCAGTTTTCTGACCCAGAAAAGACATCGAACTATACTCAAGAGCTTAGAAAAGAGATTGCTGATAAAATGTCTGATATTGACTTTAGTGCAGCTAAGGAAGAGCGTAAAGTTGTCGTAAAAAAAGGTGATACCTTACAGGCTATCTCCAATAGGTTTTATGGAGATGCAATGAATTATAAAAGAATTATTGCTAGTAATGACAGCCTAATAGAGAATGAAGTTATTTATGTAGGACAGACTATTAATTTACCATATTAATATGGTAAAATCCTCTAAAAGTATTTTAAAGGTTACAGATATGATTATAGATACACATTGCCATTTGGATGATGAACGGTACAATGATGATATTGCAGAAGTATTAGAACGTGCAAAAGAGCGTGGAGTTGAACGTTTTATTATTCCTGGAGCAGACCCAAAAACACTTGAACGCGCTATTGAACTGAGTGAGAGTTATGATGAAATATATTTTTCAGTAGGTGTACATCCTTATGATGCTGAAAATTATGATAGAGAGTTTTTAGCACAATATGTTACTCACCCTAAATGTGTTGCCATTGGAGAGTGTGGTTTAGACTATTTTCGTCTTCCTGAAAGAGATGAGGAGATTGAAGCAGAAAAGAAACTTCAAAAAAAAGTTTTTATTGATCAGATTCTTTGGGCTAAAGAATTGAAACTACCTCTGATAGTACATGTTAGAGAATCATCTGCTGATTGTTTAGCTTTATTGAGTGAACATGCTGGAGATGAAGGAGGCGTGTTACATTGTTATAATGCAGATGAATCACTTTTAAAACTTTCAGATAAGAACTTTTATTATGGTATAGGTGGTGTCTTAACGTTTAAAAATGCTAGAAAACTTATTAATGTTTATCCAAAGATTCCTCAGGATAAATTAATAATAGAAACAGATGCTCCTTATTTAACACCTCATCCACATAGAGGTAAACGTAATGAACCAGCTTATTGTGATTTAGTGGCGAGTAAAATGGAAGAACTATCAGATGTAAGTAAAAAAGATCTTATTATAAATACAACTCATAATGCAAAAAGGTTATTTAGAAATATTTCTTAAATTAATATAAAATATAAAATATAAATGTTTTAATTAATATTAAATACAGTACAATGTTAATATTATAATATTAAGGACTTAGAAATGAATTTTTATAAAATATTAACAATCCCACTTATATCATTATTTTTTACTTCACCTGCCTCTGCAGACATACGTTCAGAGTTTCCAAGTTATTCCTATGTTTTAACAGAGTTTGATGTCGATGAGCGTTTTATTGATAATCCAGAATTTAAAAACTTTGTACATAAAAATAAAAGAGAATACCGTAAACGATATATAGATGCAGTAAAACGTGGAGGTTTAATTATCCCTACTATTAAGGAGATGATGTATCAGCAAGATATTTCACCTGTATTTCTTTATATTGCGATGGTTGAGTCAGCATTTAAACCTGAAGCTAGATCTAGAACAGGTGCTGGTGGACTATGGCAGTTTACGGTTAACACAGGAAGTAAAGAGTTTAACTTACATGTAGGTAGAGACTTAGATGAGCGTTATGATCCTATTCGATCAACTGATTCAGCGATTAAATATCTTTATAAAATGAATAATAATTTAAACTCATGGTACTTAACCACCATGGCATATAACTGTGGAAATGGTTGTGTTAATCGTTCATTAAGAAAAGCAGGTACGAAAGATTTAGGAACACTTATCTCTTCAAGACATGGTCATATTAAAGCAGAGACTAGAAAATACATTCAAAAAGTATTGTTGATGGCAATGATTGGAGAAAACTATTTATTTAGATCTGATGATAATCTTGGTGCAATGATGTATAGCATTAATAAAGACAGTATTACCCCAGTAAAAGTACGTTCAGGTGACAGTTTGGCACGTATTTCAAAAGTTTTAAATATGGACATGTTTTATTTAAAGAAGATTAATGCTCATTTAAAAAATGGAAAAGTTCCTTATAGACATGGATATACGGTAAATATACCTACTTCAAAAGTACGTATGTTCAATGCACGTTACGCTAGTAGTTTTAGACCTAGTACAATCAATCAATATAATCTATACGCACAAAGGTAAGTTATGAATATGTTTAATAAAAAAACCATACTATTTTTCTCTATCACCACATTAATGATTAACGGCTGTGTTGCTAAAAATGAATTTGAAACGAAGAATAAACAAGTTAAAGTAATGAATCCAAAGCCTTATGTAACTAATAAAATTGTAAATAAACCAGCTTGGGGTAAGATGGCTTCTGTAAAAGCTAAAAAAGATGATTGCGTTGACTGTTTTGCTGTACCCATTGACTATTCTAAACCACCATCAGCTACTAATAATGCTTTTAAAAAGCCTTTAAATAAATCACAGGCAAATGCATTTCCAAAATTTGCTTCAAATACTAAAGCAAAAGAGTTAAAACGTTATGGTAACTATCCTTATCAAGAAACAGCATCTGACACAGCTGTAAAAACAGCTATGAAAACTAGGAACTTTAAGGAGCAAAATGTAGTTTCTGCACCGATTGTACAAAATAGTTCATATGGTTCTCTTTCACCTAGCTATCACACTGCTAACACCTCTATTCAAGTTGGTGCATTTAGAAAATACAGTGGTGCAAAGAAATACGTGAAAAGATACAAAGCACTTGCAAATCAATATAAAGTAACCATGAGAAAAGGTACAAAAGATAATCAAACTATTTATAGAGTAAGAATTGAAGGTTTTAAGAATAAATCTGAAGCTAAAAACTTTATGTCTATTAATCGTATCTCAGATGGATTTCTTGTAAGAAAATAGAAACTATGCTAGAATGTCCTCAATATAATAGAGGATAAATTATGGTAGAACTTTCACGAGAAACCAAAGAGACTCAAATCTCTGTTAAACTTGAACTTTATGGTCAAGGTAAGTCAAACATCAATACAGGTGTTGGCTTTCTTGATCACATGCTAGAAGCACTTTCAAAACACTCTCATATGAATTTAGATGTAACTTGTAATGGTGACACACACATTGATGATCACCACTCAGTTGAAGACATTGGTATTGTTATTGGGCAAGCACTAAAAAAAGAGCTTTATCCTATTAAAAACATAGAACGTTATGGTAATGCAACGGTTGTTATGGATGAAGCAGCTGTAACTTGTGATTTAGATATATCTAACCGACCTTTTCTAGTTTTTGAAATGCCTATGGAAGGTAAAGTAGGAAATTTTGATGTGGAATTAGTAGAAGAGTTTTTTAGAGCCATTACTTTCAATGCATCAATGACCGTACATCTTATCTGTCAACGTGGAACCAATAAGCATCATAGAATTGAGGCAGCATTTAAAGCTTTAGCTGTTGCATTACGTCGTGGTGCAAGTATTAATGA
>CACVAR010000136.1 GCA_902727905.1 uncultured Sulfurovum sp.
TATGAAAAAGAGCTTTACGATGCTGGTAAATACTTAGAGTACAACATGGTGCATGGTTTCTCCGTTGAGTTAGCCGAAGCCTTAGCTGAAGTAGTACATAAACAAATACGTATGGACTTAGACATTCTAAAAGAAGATGAGGGAGCAACCTTACGTGACGTACGTATGAAACGTTACCACGGTTCAAGATACTCATTTGGTTACCCTGCTTGTCCTGACTTAGAAGCGAGTCGTGAGTTGTTTGATGTGTTAAAGCCTGAAGAGTTTGGCATAGAGCTTTCTGAGACTTTCCAGATACATCCTGAGCAGAGTACGAGTGCTTTGGTGGTGCATCATGGGAAGGCTGGGTATTATGCTGTTTAATAGCTATTCTGTAAGTATAATTTTAGTAGGATATATTTAAATTAATAAAAGGATTTAAGTAGATGAGCTATGCAATTTATGTTAATGATCACAATGGGAGGGCAACAATACATGAGATTGATTGTCATCATGTAAGACAAAATGGAGGAACTGGAAAAGGTTTTTGGGTCGATTCTTTAGATACATATGAGGATGCACAGGATTATATTGATAATTATGTTGATAGTAATTATGAATGTAATGATTGTTCTTCTTGTTTATAATGCAATGTAAACTTATTTCTTAACTCGCTCCAAAGCTCCAGCTTTGGAGCGTATATTAGAGCTGAAATAACAAAATAAAAATGGCAGTCCGTAGGTCGGACTGCCCTCTGTCCGACAAACATAGGCATAAATCAAAAGCGCAATAAAACAAAAAACACCTGCATAAAAAACTTCCATAGAACAATCAAACCTTTATTTTATCATGTGTAAATGTCGGGTAGAGGGCAACCCGACCTACGGCGTTTCCGATGTTGTTTTATGATGGGTTTTTTTGTCGATTCTTGATACATTACAATCCACAAAAGTTGAAAAAAGTAAGAAAAAGGAAGAAGAGAATCACACTTTACTTTTGTGGACAGTAATACACCAAGAGGTGTATTAGACTTTAGATACTACAAAGCGTAGAATTTAAAGCCGAGTTTAAATGAGCAGAGTTATTGTCATTTACTTTAACTTCATTCCAAAGTGTTGAAAATTTTGCAACATCAAAAGAGTTATCACAAAGTAAAGGTGCTGAACGATACGCTTCACTTTTTGAAG
This sequence comes from uncultured Sulfurovum sp., assembly GCA_902727905.1. Lineage (GTDB taxonomy): Bacteria > Campylobacterota > Campylobacteria > Campylobacterales > Sulfurovaceae > UBA1140. The sequence continues at coordinate 1,167 of CACVAR010000136.1, forward strand.
CACCATCTAAAAGGCTTCCCATATATTGGCTTAAGTGAGCTTTTCCTACTGAACTATTGGTATTTAAC
>CACVAR010000137.1 GCA_902727905.1 uncultured Sulfurovum sp.
CCATCATAGTTTAAACCTTGAAAAGTTAAGTTATGCATAAGAGGTGACTTAGAGTGAGCTACAGGGTTTCCAAAGATGGTGAAGAGTTGCATATGATGTCCTAAAGTTTTTTTGGATTATAGCAAATCCTAGCGTAGGGGGCGATTGCCATCACACCAAATACAGAATGTTTTTTATAAGGACAGAATATGTCCAAAATTTACATTAAAATAATAAACGATATAAAATCAGCTACAATAATATACCAAGTGAAATAGGGAAAAAAGATGATAAAGAAACCAGCCAATAGATTTGCCTTACCAAAAGTGATTATTTCTGAAGTGAATAGTGAAAATATTTTAGAGTTTAAAGTGAAGTATGAGAAGTTAGCACGGCTTGATAGGTTTGAAGTGAAAGCTATGCATTATGGTGAAAACAATGAGATTTTTTTTGATGAGGTTGTTGTCAATGGTGGGTTGATTGAGGTTCAGTATGTTGGTGGTGGTCAAAAGCTTCTTGTTGAATTGGATGGAAAAGCGTATGAACTTAGAGGTCAAAAGATAGGTGGAAAGCAACGGTTACTTGAAAATAGAGTAAGTAAAACAAAAGTTCAGCTAGAGTTGACCAATAACATTGAAGATAAGCAAGGAAAGAAAAGGCTTAGCAGAACAGAACGTGAGTTGATAGTTTCTGACAATATTAAACTCTATTCTCAAATAGTTGGACGAGAAGTTAAGACGACCAAAGAGATATATCTCATAAAACGGTTTTTGGAGTATCGGTCTGATTTGTTATTTTACTATGGTTTTGTCGATAATTTTTTTAAAGTAGTTGGAAATGAAAAAGAACTTTGGAAGATTGATTTTAATACTTCTCATTCTGAACAGCTTATAGAATATATTAAGTATACGTTTAATGACAATTTAAAAAATGATAGACAATATCTAAACGAGTATGTTACTAATGATGTGCAGATACAAAAGGACTTTAATAAAGTTAAAAACGTTTTTTCAGAATTACGTCATGCCTTACTTCATTTTAATTATGATTTTTTTCAAAAACTTTTCAATGGGCAGGATGTAGGATTTGATTTGGACATCGAGTTTTTAAATCTATTTATAGATAATAGACTTCTTGCAAAACTTCCAACTAAACCATCATATTCCTATCAAAGTTGATTAATGCACAAATCAGATTTACCCTTAAGTTATAGCGTTTACGTCGATTACGATATTTTTGTTTGAGCATT
>CACVAR010000138.1 GCA_902727905.1 uncultured Sulfurovum sp.
ATCCTCTTTTATTATCTCTCTAATAATTACACTTGTAGCTTCATCTATTTCTAGTCTTTTTATTTGTCCCATAATCTCACTATTCTAACATAAACCTTATTTGTGTTTAATTCTTAGCTACTACATATAAATGAATTTAACTAAACTAGCACTAATCACAACAGCAACAACTTTACTTTTTGTAGGATGTGGCATGAAACATCATGGAGGAGAAGCTCAAGGTTCAAAAGGAAAAAAAGAACATCGTATGCCAAAAGATCCAGCAGCTAAAGCAGCCATGATGGAGTGTTTAGAAACTGTTGCTAAAGATGAAAATAATCGTCCAAACAGAGAAGCAATGAAAAGTTGTATGAAAGAGAAGGGTTTTGAAAAACCAGAAGGTAAAAGAAAATAGTTACTATTTTATAAGTTATCGTATCTCAAAGCTTTAGTTTTGGGATACATCAAGTGAACAAAGAAAGTCCATATTGGCTTTAATCTTCTCTTCACTCCAATCCCACCATTTCAACTTCAATAAACTCTCAATTTTTTCTTCTGAAAATCTGTATTTAATAACTTTGGCTGGATTACCAGAAACAATGGCGTAAGGTGGTACATTTTTACTAACAACAGCTCTGGCTGATATGACGGAACCTGAACCAATGGTTATCCCTGACATTATCATGGCTTCTGAACCTATCCATACATCATTCCCAATGTCTGTGTTACCAGCTTTTTCATAAGGATTTTGGGCATCTTTAAAAATGTTAGCTTGGTAATAAAAAGGAAAGGTACTCACCCAATCCATACGATGACCTTGATTCCCAGCCATAATAAAAACAGCTCCTGAACCTATGGAACAGTATTTACCAATCATAAGCTTGTCTACGTCTTTTCGTTTTTTGTCTAAGTAGCGTACACAGCCCTCAAAAGAGTGTTGATGGTAATAGCCTGAGTAGTAGCTAAATGCACCTACTAAAATGTTTGGATGGGTTACAGTTTCACAAAGGAGTTGAGAGCTAAATTCATTTTTGAAGTAGTTTTTCATTAGACAGTGTAGCTTAAATTATTGGATTCGTATACTTTTTTCACTTTTTAGAATTTAAATTTATTCTAATTCCACAATAGACTTCTTGCAAAACTCAATTTAAAATCATCATATTCCTATCAAAATTGATTAACCCACAAATGAGATTCACTCTTAAGTTATATCGTTTACGACGATTACGATATTTCTGTTTGAGTATCT
>CACVAR010000139.1 GCA_902727905.1 uncultured Sulfurovum sp.
GGATTGATTATTCGGCTTATTTGAGCTGGGATAATATGATTCTTTATATCCAAAAAATATTTAATAATTATGGTAAACATTATAGGATAAACTTTTCTTAGTGTTTCATTCTTGTTGGGTACTTATTACTATGGGAAAGTATATTTTTTAATTTACTATTAAAATGTATTGATGCTTGAGGGAAGTATACTTCTATTAATAATATACTAAAACCAATAATTTCAAATGTAAGAGCAATCCAATTTAAGATTTAATTTCCTTTTTATTACTATATTTAAATTATAGTATAACATATCTCTTGATTTTCATTTATATATCTTCTTTCTTATAGCAATAATAAATATTCTATTCTTGACAAAACGGCGATATTCGCCTATAATTAAGAAAAGGGAGTAGCCATGACTCAACAACAGATGCAAGAACTTCTAAATGTCCCTGAACGAACTTTACGAGATTGGAAAAAAGGCAACAGAGCAAAACTCTATCAACTTTTAAAAAGTTTGGACTATAACCAAGCTGAACAGTTATTAAGTATGAGTAACAATAATGACCTAAAAAAACTACTAGAAAATGAAAAATATTTTACTTCTCTAAGAGATTTTGAAAAAAGTCTATACCCAATACTTGTATCTCGTCGAGACAGTTCTGTGTGGTCAAAATTGGCAAAAGATAATACATTGTCTAAAGAAGCACGGGCAAGAAGTGCTTATCTTTATAGTTTTTTAACCGATAAATTGGTAGAACTTTCTTTTAAAACTAAGGTAAATGTTGGGTTTTATTACGGTAACAAAAGTGAAACTGGTAATGGATTGGTTAGAGTTTATGGTTTGACCAATGGTATAGATATGGCACGGTTTAATCAATTTAAAATAACAGGTAGGTTTTAACTGTGATAGCTAAAATTTCTCGTTTTACTCAAAATGATGAAGAGGATATTCAAAATATTATCAAGGTAGATAAAAAGAAAGTTTATGAACGTGCTAATGATGCGATTAATGTGGGTGTTAGATTTAGAGAGGAGTGGGTACGAATGAATTTAGATGAAGTAATGGAAATGTTTGATGGATAACACAACCAACAATTCCAAAAACCTACTAGTACTTAACAAACCCAAAGGCTATGTGGTCACACGCTCAGATGAACGTGGACGAAAAACAGTTTATGACCTTTTACCTCAGTGGGTTTTTGATGATGGGTGGATGCCCATTGGACGGCTTGATTTGGAAT
>CACVAR010000140.1 GCA_902727905.1 uncultured Sulfurovum sp.
AAGAAGGTGATTTTAAACGTAAGAAATTAAATTTGGTAGTGGTCTTAGACATATCGGGTTCTATGGGCTCTAAATTTAATGCCTATCATTACGATAAGTCAGGTTCAAAAATAGAGCACGATAACGTAAATAAAACCAAAATGGAAATTGCTAATGAATCTATAGTCTCCATGCTGGCACAACTCAAAGATAATGACAAAGTAGGGGTTGTACTGTTTGACCATAATGCCTATAAAGCAAAACCTTTACGTTTAGTGGGCAATACAGATAAAGTAGCCATTCGTAATCATATAATGGAGCTTAAGCAGCGTGGTGGTACAAACTGGAGTGCTGGGTATAAAGAGGGATTAAAACTATTTGATGAGGTAGAGTTGAGTGGTGAATATGAAAACAGAATAGTCTTTTTAACGGATGCCATGCCAAATAGGGGAGAACTTAAAAAAGGAAAACTTTTTGGACTGGCAAAAAATGCCTCTGCTAGGGGAATTAACACAACATTCATTGGTATTGGTGTAGATTTCAATAATGATTTAGTTGAATATGTATCAAAAACAAAAGGGGCTAACTACTTTTCAGTCCATTCAAGTAAAGAGTTTTCTAAACTTTTGGATAAAGAGTTTGAATACATGGTAACACCATTGGTTTATGACTTAGAGCTAAAATTGTCTAGTTCTGCTTACAGCATTGAAGCTGTTTATGGCTCACCAGAGTCTAATTTAGCTACAGGTAAAATTATGAAGGTTAATACTTTATTTCCATCACATAATGATGGTGAAGCAACCAAGGGTGGGGTGATTCTTTTAAAACTTAAGAAAAATAAATATGCTAGTAGTGATAATCTTGAGTTAGATGTTTCTTATACTAATGTGGAGGGAAAATCATTTTCAAATAAACAAGACGTAAGTTTTAAAAATGAGAAGGCTTATTATGACAACACAGGTATACGAAAAGCTGTGTTGGTTTCAGATTATGTGTCGGTGATGAAAAACTGGCTTATAGACTCTCGTGCAGCTTGTAATGATAAAGTACGTTGGGTGAATGAACAGCCTATAGAGATTCAGAAACGTTGTATGATTTATCCTCCAATGCACCCAGATTTTCCACGTATCTCAACTTGGGAACGTAGATCTTGTAAACTGAATGTAAGTAATGGTTATAAAAAACTTTTCCAAGTTTTTAAAAGAGGTTTTAAAAATGAGATGAATGTTTTAAATGACC
>CACVAR010000141.1 GCA_902727905.1 uncultured Sulfurovum sp.
TTTTTACGGAGTTTTTTATAGACTTGTGGGGAAATGAGTAACTCGGAGTGCCAAGTAACAGCAAGACATTGTTCTTCAATAGGGTCATCGATAAAGTGATACTTTTTTCTATAGCTAAACCATAAAAATTTCATAACTATAAAAATAAGTATAGGTATAAAAATGACACCTAGTTTTCGCGAAATTTCTTTACGCACAAACCGTTCCGTTTAAAGCACCTCTTGAAACTTTGCTAACTTTAACTTTAAGAATTTTACCAAGTAGTTCTTCACTACCTTCTACATAAAAAAGTTTACCATCATCACTTCTTCCAGATACTCTGTTGTCTGCTTTTAATTCATCGAAATAAACCATATGCTCAGCATTCATTTGTCTATCCATGACTTCATCTAATATTTCTGTGTGTCTAGCTTGAAGTTTTGTTAATCTCGCGCCTGCAATTTCATTAGGAATTTGATTTTCAAAGTTTTGTGCAGCTGTATGAGGTCTTGGTGAATATTTAAAAGAGAATAACTGTTCAAAACGTACTTTTTCGAGTACATCCATTGTATCAGCAAAGTCTTCTTCTGTTTCTCCTGGAAAACCAACAATAATATCTGTAGATATGGTTGCTTCTGGACAAAGTGTTCGAATCTTCTCACAACGGTTAACAAACCACTCTTTAGTATAACCACGACGCATACTTTTTAGAAGTGAGGTTGAACCACTTTGTAAAGGTACATGGATTTGTTTACATATTTTGGGATTAGAAGCAAACTCTTGTAAAAATGCATCATCCATATGTAAAGGGTGAGGGGAAGTAAATCTGATACGTTCTAAACCTTCAATCTTAGAGATTTTTTGTAGTAGTTCTGTAAAATTACATTGTTCATCTTCAGCTTTAAAGTACTTACCATAGTTGTTAACATTTTGTCCAAGAAGCATGACTTCTTTTGCCCCTGTGGCAACAGCTTTTGTAATTTCTCTTACAATTAAATCTGAAGGAATTGATACTTCATCGCCTCTTGTCGCTGGAACAATACAGAAGGTACAGGATTTATCACAGCCTATAGAGATGTTAACCATGGACTTGAATTGGTTGGTTCTGTACTCAGAGAAGTCATAGGTACTGTCATCATTGTCAATGTCAATCTCTACGGCATGTTTCTTTTCAATTACTTTTGTAATTTTAGAAATGTTTCTAGCGCCTAAAACAAAATCAACTGCTGGTGCGCGCT
>CACVAR010000142.1 GCA_902727905.1 uncultured Sulfurovum sp.
GAGCTTTAAAAAGAGCCTTAAAGCAGTGGAAAGTTAAAACAATTTATATGACAGAAGAGATTTCTGCACAAGCACTTTTTTATGTTGAAGAGTATTTTTTAAGCCACTCCATGCAGTTAGCTGATGCCCTTATTGGTGCAACTTGTGCAACCCATGGAATGACTCTATATACAGCTAATGATAAGCATTATAAGGTTATTAAAGAGTTAGAGATTTCTGTTTTTAGACCTTGATAATCAACATAAAAAGGCTTTGATTCTTCCCCAATAGCATAGGGAAACCTTTTTTTGTGTTTTTTAGCGTTTTTAATGGTTTTTCAACGTCTGACCCTTAAGGTAATTACTGCTTCAGCTGTTGCGAAGGTTAGGAGGAAGTTTGAGTAAGGGTTTGGTTTCATCACCTGACCCTAAAATCTAAAATCCAACGTCTGCCCCCTTTATCTTTATATAAGTTGCTAGAATTACTGATAATATTTTTTAAAGTTTTTTAAAGTATAATTCTATGCGTCTATGTGTAGTGAGTCAAAAGTTTTATGGAGTAGCTAGGAAAAACGCAATTTATTGTGAAGGTGGTTCGATTCCATCCCCCTCCATCATAGACGCATCATCCATTAATAGGCTTTAAAATTGTTTCAAAAACAAACTAAAAATGTTCAATATCTTAAAACAGTAATAACACAATTAAATAGAGATATTAATGACTCTATCCGAAAAAAAGATATAGAAACAGAAGAGATCAGAGTAAAACTCTTAGCATTAACTTATAGTGCTTGGTCTGAAGCTCAATTTACTCAAATAATATATACTCCAAATGCTTTTACAATTGATGAAATAAATAGTATGATAAAAATTAAGTCAATATTTGGTAAATGGGAAAAATTAATTAACTTATCCTTTGAAAAAATTGAAACATATAAATATATTGAAAAAGAAAAAAATATGCAAAAGTTAAAAGATGAAAATCGTAATAGTGAAATTCAAATATTATGCCAAGAATTTCAAAATCATAATAATTTGATTAAAGAAAAAAAAGATGAAATTACATATTTTTTAAAAAAGTATATTAAAGAACCATCTAGTATTAGAAATAAAATTGCTCATGGACAATGGATTAATGCATTAGATGATAGTGAGATTAGGGCTAAAGAACCTCCACCTAATCCTCATTTGAAAATAAATTTTGATTTAACAGATAAATTAAGTAAACTTAATCCACTTTCCATTATGAGAGAGTTTGAAGTCCATACAGAATTAGGTCAAATTATTAGAAAAATTATTGAATTTAAAAGTAAAGGCTTTACCTCAGAATATGATATCCATATGAACAAAATAAAATTACGTTTAGAAGAAACAGAATCTTTCACAATGGAACGTAAAAGAGAAAAATTAATTAAAGTGTATTCTTCTTATCAAAAGCAAAGAGAAAATTAAAAGAAAATTCTACGGGTCATATAACAACCACAATTCACTTTCCATTCCTCTTGATTCTAGGGGTTAATTCTAAGAATCAAACGTTCAAAATCTACCTTTTCCTACTTATACTTAAAAAGCTGACTATACATACGAATCCAAGAAAAATACCGTGTCATAAATCGCCATTTTTAGTATATTTCCTAAATATGCTTAAATTAATTCATCTCCACTGTAATTATGCTATCAGTTTCTATGTTTATAGAAATCTGTTTTCTCTCCTTCTTTAATAAACCTCATCATGTGTACCTATATTTACAGGTATAATTTTATTATCTTCAATATAAAACTCAATGCTAATTCTATACTGCATGTCAATAGAAACTGAGTGTAACTCTTTGAGCTTTCCTTTTAAAGGATGAAGTCTTAACGAAGGGTGAAAAGGGTCGGCTTCCATAAGTAAAATGGTTTTCTTATAACGTTCTATAATACTGGTGTGCTTTTTTAGAAACTTAAAAAGTTTTTTATTGTATCTGTCCGTATACTCAATTTCGTAAAGCATCATCTAACTCTTTAAAATGTTCGTTTGCTGATAGAACACGTGAGTTACCATTAGCTATGTCTTCTTTAGTCTCTTTTAATGCTCTTTCAAGTTCACATTCTCTTAGGTAATTGTAGCGTTCTATATCAACAACAACAAACTTGTTTTGACCTCTTATTGAAATAAGCACTTCATCAAGTTTTTCTAACATATTTTCTATAAGTGAAACACCTTTTATTTTTAGTTCATTTGCAGGAATTACCATAATCAATCCTTTATAGTGTGGTTTATAGTCTAATACATCGTGTTCTATAAATAGTTCTTAAAAAGTTTTATGTAGATATTTTGTGTCTTTTCAAGAGTTTATTTCATCCCCTCTACCTCAACACATCATCCAACCCAATAACATCAATCCCATAACTACGCTTATGAATTCCCTTATCTTCGGTAACAAATACATCACATCCATTTTTAATAGCACACTGAATTTGTAATAAATCTTCAAAATCTATCTTCTTCTTATCAACACAAGCCTCTTTATAAATTATCAAACTATGCTCTAAAATATCAGAAAAGCCATAGAGTTCAAAATTCTCTCTTAAAGCATTGAAAAAATTTGCAAGTGTCTCACAGCTTGTTCCATTTTTAGAAGCAATGTATTCAATGGTGGTCAAAATATTTTCACTCGTTACTAAACTTTGGTATTCTTGACATATGATGCCATAAGCTGACATCGCTTTTTGATGATTTGGTCTACTTGGCAGTAAAATATCCAGCAAAATATTAGCATCGAAAAATATTTTACTCATATTTTTCTGACTTTATCGCTTGATGGGATTTAGTTGAAACTTCAGAACCATCGCCAAACTCTCCCACAAAGTCAAACATGGCTCTTTTTTTCCTCTCTATTTTTTCCTCTTCTTTCTTTTTTAAAAACTCTAAAACACTATCAGCATACTCTTGTTTTATAAAAAGTCCTTTTTTAGTTTTGGTTTTTTTATCAAGAAGCATCAAAACATCAGCAGGAATATATCCACGAATAAAATCTCGGAATGAAATTTGTTCTATTGTCATTATTTTTCCTTATTGTCATTTTTAATTTTATATTGACTATTATAGTAATTTTTGACTTTGTTGTCAATATTCAAGGTAAGCTATTTTAAACATCCAACTCATACCTCGTACTCCGACCACTAAACCCCTCTATCTCTCGGATAATACCTTTGTTAAGCATGTCTTTTAAGTGCCTAGAAGCTGTGACGGCATCAGTCTTGGTTAAGGCTCTGTACTTTTTATTGGTCAATCCACCTTCAAAGTTTCCTGCTCCTGCATCAAGTAACCTATTAATAACTTTTGTCTGTTTTTCATTTAACTTGATGTATCTTATTTTGTCATGAAATTTTGTTTTTTGAACGACTTGTTCAATATTTTGGATGGAAATTTCTATAGATTTCTCAATGCTTTGGGTATGCCATTGTATCCATGTACTTAGCTCTAAATTACCATTATGTACTAACTTCTGTGTCTTTTCAAGATGAGTATAATACTCTTGTCTATGTTTGTTAATAGCAGAAGATATGGAGTAATACCTATTATCTAATCCTCCCTCTTTTGCTAAAATGTAATTAACAATGGCTCTACCTATACGACCATTTCCATCATCATAAGGGTGAATGGACTCAAACCATAAATGAGCAACAGCAGATTTAACAATGAAGTTTTCATTACTACCATTAATATATTCCATAAGCTCCCCCATAGATGGTTCAATCTGTTTTTGAGGTATGGCTACATAATGAATTTTCTCTCTTTCTAAAGAACCTGAAACTATTTGCATATCATCATGATCTCTAAAAACCCCTTTATTAACAGGATATAGCACAGAATCGTATGCTTCAAATATAGCATGATGCCATGTATGTAGTCTCTCTACCGATAAATCTTCTTGATTGAACCGACTATCTATATACAGTTCAGTCAAACTATCACTATTTTTGGTAGATTTATCTTCTACTCTATTAAAAGTAACATTAAGTTTCTTTTGAAGTGATGACCTAACACTGTCTCGTTTTAATGCTACACCCTCTATCTCTGAAGTAGCAATAATCTCATTAAGTGATGTCTCTACTGAAAAGTTATCTTGTTCACTATTTGACAAATAAGATATCTTACCTTTTAACTCCCCACTCTTTTCAATCAAGCGAAATATTATCGGTTCTATTTCTTTATAATCATAGTTAAAATTGGGAAAATCTTCATGTTCCCAAATCCATTTTTTTGTATTCATAACATATTCCTGTTACTATTAGGTCTACAATCATAACAAAAAAGTGTTATGATTATCTTTTTAATGCAAACCATTCTAAAATAAACAGTATAATCCCCCATGCAAAACCTCCCAATAACCCAAGTCATCCCAGATGTTAAAAAACAACTTCAAAGCCATAACCGTTTAGTGCTTCAAGCCCCACCAGGAGCAGGTAAAACCACAGCCCTACCCTTAGCCCTTTTAGATGAACCTTGGTTAGAAGGTAAAAAGATTATTATGCTTGAACCACGGCGTTTGGCTGTGCGTTCCTCGGCAGCGCGTATGGCTGACCTTTTGGGTGAAAAAGTAGGTGAACGTGTTGGGTATCAGATTAAGATGGATTCTAAACAGAGTAGTAAAACGCAAATTCTCATTGTCACCGAAGGTATACTCACCCGTAAGCTCCAACAAGATCCCTCTTTAGAAGAGTATGCTCTGGTTATTTTTGATGAGTTTCATGAACGCTCCATCCATGCCGATTTATCACTGGCTCTCTCGTTGGAATCCCAAGCTGTTTTACGTGAAGATTTAAAACTATTGGTGATGTCGGCTACCTTAAATACCACAGCCATTTCAAAACTACTAGACAATGCACCCATTATCACCAGCGAAGGAAGAACTTATCCTGTTGAATGCATCTATTTAGACAAAACAGCTCCTCAACCCACTAAAAAAGATTTACCCTCTACCGTACACAGACTGCTCATAAAACTCTTACGCCAAGAAGAGGGAAACATCTTGGTTTTTCTCTCAGGGGTACGTGAGATTAAAAAAGTAGAGAAACTCCTACACGCCAATAAACTCGAAGATGTCTACGTCTCCACGCTTTACGGAACACTCAGCAAAAGCCAACAAGACCGAGCCATTAAAGCCCCTCCAAAAGGCACACGTAAAGTTGTACTCTCCACCAACATTGCCCAAACTTCTTTGACCATTGAGGGCATTAAGATCGTCGTTGACTCTGGACTGCACAATGTCTCTGTTTTTAACCCATTCTCAGGCATGAACAAGCTTGAAAGCCAATTCATCTCTAAAGACTCAGCCATACAAAGGGCTGGACGTGCTGGTCGTTTGTCTGCTGGTAAAGCCTATCATCTTTGGCATGAGTCCAAAATACTCTTAGACCATGATGTACCCGAGATTCTCTCTGCCGACTTAAGTCAAGTGCTTTTAGAACTTGCTGTTTGGGGTAACGACAACATGTCACAACTCTCATGGATGGACATCCCCTCAAGCACAGCCATTGCCCATGCGAAAAAGCTTTTACAACAGTTAGGAGCATTGGATGAAGAAGGTACGATAACCTCTCATGGTCATGCCATGAGTCGCTACCCCATGCACCCAAGACTCGCCCACATGATGCTACGTGCTAAAGAGATGAACCTCTCTTATGAAGCTTCTCTTTTAGCCGTTCTCATTTCTGAAAAAGACATCTATAAAAACGCTTTCTCTTCAGACTTAAAAGAGCGTGTAATCGTCTTACATGACGTACGTGTACAAAACACTGTCAGTGCCAACTACGTCAACATAGCACAATGCAAAACCCTACTCAAAAGTGCCAAGCACATCGAAAAAAACCAAAAAGAATCCATAAACGCTGGACTGCTGGGCATACTCCTAGCCTTTGCCTACCCCGACCGACTTGCTTTACAACGCCCATACAAAAGAGAAAGCTACTTACTCTCCAATGGAAAAGGAGCCTCCCTCCACCATGAAGATGAACTCTTTAACACACGGCTCTTAGTCGTAGCCGACGTAGCAGGAGACAATACCAATGCACGTATTTACAAAGCGATTGAAGTCATTCAAGCTGACATTGAAGAACACTTGCAAGAGCAAATAGCCACAAGCCAACTGGTCGAATGGAACGAGGAGCAAGAACGTGTGGATATCCGTGAAGTTCAACATTTGGGTGCCATTACCTTACGCGAACGACAAATAAAAAACACCTCAAATGAAGAAGTCATTGAAGTGCTGATAGCAGAGTTAGAAGAGATGGGCATGGAAGCTCTAAACATCTCACCAGAAGCCCAAACTCTCCGTGAACGTGTGAACTTTGTCAACCATTATGCTCATGAACATGCTTTAGATTTTCCAAACTTCACAGATGAATACCTTTTAGAAAACATGGATGAATGGTTGGCTCCCTATTTAGAAGGCATCACAACCTTAAGAGCTTGTAGAAACTTAGACCTCCACAACATTTTACTGGGTCTTCTAAGTTTTGAACAGACCCAAGCACTGGACAAACTAGCACCCAAAAGATTAACCGTAGCCTCTGGTTCAAACATCACGATAGACTACGCAAATGCTGAACAACCTATCTTAGCCGTACGACTGCAAGAGATGCTCGGAACCAAAAGCACCCCTCTACTTCTAA
>CACVAR010000143.1 GCA_902727905.1 uncultured Sulfurovum sp.
CAAACGAATGTCAACTCTTTTTATGCTATTTTAGAAATGGCAAAAAAAGACAATGCCTCTTTGGTTTATGCTTCTTCTGCAGCCACTTATGGTTCACAGCCATCACCTCAAACTGTTGGGAAAGAAGGTCCAGAAAACCCTTACGGTTTCTCTAAATATGCCATGGATCAAATAGCCTACCGTTACATACGTGAAAATCCCGACATGAATATTGTGGGTTTAAAGTATTTTAATGTTTATGGTGCTAGAGAGTTCTTTAAAGATAAAACATCATCAACGGTTATTCAATTTGGACACCAAATATTGGCTGGAAAAACACCACGGCTTTTTGAAGGTAGTGATGAAATAGTACGTGACTTTGTATACGTAAAAGATGTTCTTCAAGCAAATATAAAGGCGTGTAATCCTAAAAAGTCTGGCGTTTATAATGTTGGAACTTCAAAACCAAGATCTTTTCAAGATATTGCAGATATTTTGCAAAAAGAGCTAGATACAGATTATGGAACAGATTATTTCCCCAACCCTTTTACTGGATACCAAATGCATACTCAAGCAGATACTTCAACATCCAAAGAGTTTTTAGATTATGAGCCTCAATGGGAACTTGAAGAGGGGATTCAGGATTATTTATCTGAAATTATTCGTATGTATGAAGAAGAAGTGAAATGATAGAGCTCAAAGGTAATAAGCCCAATATTTTAGTTGTTGGTGACTTGATGATAGACCACTATCTTTGGGGAAAGTGTGAACGTATCTCACCTGAAGCTCCTGTACAAGTAGTCGCTGTTGACAAAGAGACAGCTGTATTGGGTGGTGCTGGAAATGTTATTAATAATTTAGCCACTTTAAATGCGAATGTGGATGTTATGAGTGTTATTGGTGCTGATGCTAATGCCATTGAACTTAATAGAATGTTAGAAAATATAAATGTTAATATTAATAATTTAGTAGTTCAAAACGGACGAAATACCTCGAAAAAAAGTAGAATCATTGCGTCACAACAACAAGTAGTCCGTTATGATAGAGAGAGTACAGAAGATATCTCCATAGAATCTCAAAATAAAATTGCTGAACAGTTTAGGCAAAATATTCACACTTATGATATGGTTATTTTATCTGACTATGGTAAAGGAGTTTTAACGACTAATTTAACACGTATATTAATTGACATTGCCAATGAGCATAACAAAAAAGTATTGGTTGATCC
>CACVAR010000144.1 GCA_902727905.1 uncultured Sulfurovum sp.
CTTCTTCTTTGGTCATCTTAGTCATTGCTTCGTTAGCACTGTCATCTAGCAGATAGTAACAAACATCCCAAGTTGGAAGTTTTTTAACAGCTTTTGCAGCATGAATGGTTTCACGTACCAAAGAAGGGTCTTCATTAAAAACAGGAATGTAAACATCTATTTTGATTTTTTTATCTTGATAATATGGCACTTGTTCTTCTTCAACAACATCGTCCATTGTTTTAGGTGCTTCTTTTTTAGAGGTATCATTGACCCTCCAAAAGTTAATCACCACTAAAATGGTTCCAATAAACATCATGGTCTCTGCAAATGCTAAAGGTATTGCAAACCATAAGGCATTGGGGTTTAAAGAACCTGTCCAACGATAATGTAAATACCACACACCAAACATCAGCGTGAGTACCCCAAAGAACTGAAAAAGAAATTGCATGTTTTCAGAAACTTTTTGAGGTGCTTCAGGTTTTCGATTATCGTATTTAGATTCTAGAAAATAGAGTTCATCCACTACTAATCCTTTGTCTTTTTTACTAATTTTTCTGCTTTAAAAGGAGAAAAATTATAACTATTTTTTGTAAGCGTTTTTTGCTCTTTATCTTTTAATTCTATGCTTAACTTTATGTCTTGATAAAGTCGTAAAAGAGTTCCTAAATTAACTAAGGAATCCTTTGTTACACTGACAGGATAAGTGTAACTTTTAATATAACTTTTGTTAGCCTCAATGCTTATATGAAGTGTTGCCTCTTCAATGGCTTCAACCGTGTCATTAACCACATAGAACGCTAACCCATTGTCTTTTTTTTGTTTAGCGACAATAATAATTGGGGCATAAGCTTCTTTTAACGCTTTATATCCTAGTTTTGGTTTTAAATAATAATCAACCACACCCCAGTTCATTGAAGGCCAACCCTCTTTAAACATAAACTGGAAAACGGCTGTGGTTGTGTCATACTTTTGAATACGAAGCATCTCAGTCGCAAACTTAATCAAATCGGCTTGATAAGTCTGAGAATCTTTAATAAACTGCTTCACACTACCTTTAAACTTAATGCCATAATCATTGCTATTTTTAAATTGAAAGTTATGATATTCCCAATGCTCTTTAGCTTTTTTATAGGTTGGTTTTAAATACTTGTTTGGCACAAACTTTTTAAGGCTCTCAAAATTTGGAATGGCTTGGGCTCCATACTCAGTAATGACTTGTGCTT
>CACVAR010000145.1 GCA_902727905.1 uncultured Sulfurovum sp.
GTAAAAACCATTTTGATTTGGCTTTTTTAGATATTTCAATGCCACAAATTTCTGGTTTAGAGTTAGCCAACCATATTATGGAAGTTTCACCTAAAACGTTTATTGTGTTCCAGACAGCTTATTCTGAATATGCTTTAGAAGCTTTTCAAAATGGTGGTGTGGGGTATTTAATGAAGCCTGTACCTCTAGAAGAGATTGAAAAAGTATTAGAAAAAGTACGTACTTTAAGTACTAGCACTAATGATACAGATAAAAAAATCATGGGTAAGAGTGGAAGTAGGCTTTATATTATAAATAGAGATGACATCTATTACATCAAAGCTGATTTAGATGAAGTGATTGTCAAAATAAAAGAGGCTGATGTCTATGTTCGTAAAAAGATTGGAGAGCTAGAGATACTTTTAGATACACCAAACTTTTTTAGAGTACATCGTTCTTACATAGTAAATATAGATAAAATAAAGTCTATGAAAAGTGTTGAACAGTCAAAGTTGGAGATATCTTTTAAAGATATCTCCTCTATTATTACTTCTTCTAAAGATGGAGCAAAAACTTTTAGAGAGTACTTAGAGAAAGTAAGCTTATAAAACTAGTTTAATAAGTCACGAATGTAAGGATCAATGTCATCCCGAATCACTTCTCTTACAGGGCGTGTTTCACGATTTTCATCTACCAGTACAAAAGTAAAAACAGCCTGTGTAACACTATACTCATCATGTGTTTCACGACATTTAACTTATACGTCAACATCAATCTTTATGGAAGTATTACCAATATGTTTAACTTGTGTATAAATTGTAAAAACGGCACCACTGTAAACAGGTCGAATAAAACTCATGTCACTCACAGCTACAGTAACAGCTGGTGAAATTACAATGTTCTCTATAGCAATAGATGCTGCTTTATCCATCTTTCCCATTAACCAACCACCAAAAACCGTACCAGCATGATTTAAATCAGTGGGAAAAACTCTTCCTCTAAGGGCTATCATTTTCATTACTATTTCCTTTTGTATAATTTAATATTATAAATTACTATATCTAAAAGAAACAAATTTAGATAACAAAAATAAAAAATATCTTAACCATAGCTAGGTTTTGTACAAAAATGGGACATAAACATTAAAAAAAAATACTTTAAAAGTACCTGTCTTAAATACTAAACTTTAAAAAGCCCAGCGTCAATAGCTCCATAACCTTTAGTTAAAACTTCAGGATTTGTTACACCATACATCTTATAAATACTTGCAGCAACGGCATAAGGCTCAAAGGTATAAGAACTTGCTGTTGGCTGTGTATAAAGTCTGTTATTTTGCTGTGTGGGTTGTAACTCTGTCTCCCCTACTATACCAAGACTATTTAAATACCTTTTACCACCAAAAATAAATACATTATTTGTATTTCCATGATCCCAACCTTCTGAATCATTTAAGTTCGCGTTACGCCCAAACTCAGTAAATACTACAATATTAACATTATCTTTTCCCATCATATTAATATGTGACATAGCAACCTCAATCGCCTCCATTAAATCTGTCATTCTATCTCCGTAGGCATCAATAGCATTTGAATGGTCGTCCCAACCACCTAATCCACCACCACCAACAGAAACGACTTTAGTATCTTCATTACCTGTAACAACATTTACAGCAGCTTTTAATCTACGTCCAAAGGTTGTATTAGGATACTCAATACCATCTGGAAGTACAACATTATTTTGTTCTTGCATAAAGGTATCTAATGTCGCACGTTTATTAAATGCATTTTGAATCGATTGCTTCTGATTTAAACTTTCTACAAAATCATCCATATCTCTTGACATTTGTGTATCTGATTCTCTTGGGTCTTGGTTCCACTCTGCATCAGTATACATATGATAGTTTAAGTTTCTAGAGTAAGGATTTGCTAGACTCTCATTAAATGCAGCTGGACGTAAATAAGCTTCTACATCAAATGGACCGGTTGCAAAAAGACCTGACTCCCCTTCCATAGTTAAAAATGGTAATATTGTCTCCTCATTAATAGAAGCAGAATTAGCCAAAACTTTACCTAGTGTCGAACAGATACCTGCTGCATAAGTTGGATCTTCAACATCAAGAATACCCCGTTGACTCTCAGCAATACAAACACCATGTGAGCGTGACTCATGAGTTTTTCTATAACATGTTCTAAAAATATTCATATCACCATTGCTAAGCATTCTTTCCATGGCTTCACCACCAGCTTGAGACCAAAAGTTGTTGGTTGTTTTTGTTAACTGATTCAAATTATATTGATTTTGACTCTGTGCTTGAACATCGTCAAGGTTTGTTAAGTTTCCACCAAGTTCTGATGCTCCACCATATAAAAATATCATAATGGTTTGGGCATCATTATTATTATAAATATTTGCATCAAACTGCACTTGAGATAAATCTACTGCTGTTGAAGCATTTGCCAAGCTCGGGAATAAAGCAGACATTGTAACCAGACTTAAACCTTTTAAAAATACTCTTCTTTCCATTGTCTACTCCTCAATCATTTTAAATGTATATAATTCTGTTAGTCTTGCTATGTACTCCATAGCAATTAGTGTAACACCTTGTCGATCATTATAGATAGTCATATCATCATATGTTCCACGCGCTTCAACAACTGCATAATTGCTTAAAAAAATTAGTTCATCTGATGATGCTTCACGTCCAAGAATGACAAGAAATACATGATTAATTAAACCACTTACAGTATCTGTACCTGCAATACTTTTGTTAATGAAGTCAGCTTGCCAACCACTATCCCACTCATTAAATAAATCTGTCTTTCTATCAATCATAATATATCTACGAATAAAATCATAGTAGTAAGCAAATGAAAGTGTATCTACAGGAACAACATTGACTCTACCTAACTTATAATACATTGGACTTTGATGCATATTGTCCATATATTCACGCATATATGAAAAGAAATTTAATCTATCATAAAATGAAATTGTTTTCATTAGAGGATAAACTGTCTCTTCAATCGTTTTAATTTTTTCGGTATGTAATAAAAATTCTTTTGAAAAGATAATCTGTAATAAAATATCTTGAAAAGTATTAGGCTTTGAACTAATGATTGAAGCAACAATTTCACTTTTTTTCTCACTTGTAACTTCTGGGAAATAACGCGCAACTAATCTACTACTAACACCTTTCCTAAAATCATCTGTCTTAACAAGTTCACGATAGAAGTCAAAACCAGTTGTTACTGTTGTTCCAAAAAGTTCTTGAGGTACATCATTTTGATTGAGACCAATAAGTAATTCATTCTCATTTCTATTTAAACTCCAATTTTGTAAAGCAATACCTGCTCTTGGTACATGAGAGTCATTAAAGTCAAGTAAGAAAATCTCTAGCATCTCTCTACCATTGTCTTCTGGACTTCTAAAGCGTTTCCAGTTATCATCACTTGTCATATGTAAATAAGTAATCATTTGCATTGAATAATCTTCATCCATTAACATTACAAGTCTGTTATAAACATTTAAAATATCTGTAGCACCAACTGTTTCGAGTTCATTAGCTGGTGAAAACATAATATCTTGTGTCAAAAGGTATGCTGACAAACGATTAAAGTAATGTTTCCCAAGACCTAAATGAAGGAGTCTTGCTAAAATCTTCTCTCTATTAGCATTACGTTCATTACCATTGTAACTTTTCTCTTCTATGTATTTTTCTGTCGAAGTTAAGTCATTATTGTCTATTGACAACATAGTTTGAACAGTTGTAATAAAAGTTCCAGAATTAATTAAGTTATCAAATTCAGTTCTTGGTAATCCATAAAACAATACAGAGAATAACTTTGAAGCTACTAAACGTTTATTTTCCAAAGATAAAGCATTAAATTCATCATCTGTAATGGCTTCTAAAGCATAATCTCTATAAGCCATTCTTGAAGAAAATACATTCACACCTTGAAACTCTACATCACTTACTTGCTCATCATTCTGCTCAGTAGTCTCCTCCTCTACGATAGTAAAATCTATAGCACCAAAATCTATTGGGGATGTAATATACTTAACATTATAACTTTTAGCAACTTCTTCATTTTGAGCATTATAAACTTTTACAATAAAGTCTGTTCCAACTTCATAATTACTATTCAACTTAAAGGTACTGGCTGTGTCAACATCATTAACTGTTCCAAAAAGAGCAATACTACCCAAACTTATAACGTCATTGGGTACTACATTGGTATAAACCTTTAATGTATAAACAGAACTATTAAACTCCATGGTACTCACAAGGGTCTCACCTAAATTATTAAGTGCTAATTGATCCATATTAAATACAAACTCTAAATTAACTGAGGAAGCAACTTTAATCCAGTATCCACCTTCTATGGACAATGTATCAAGATCATTTAAATGAGCATTTCCACCTACTGAATATGAACGTTGATACGTCTGTTCAGAACCTTGTATAACCAATAGGTTTTCTTCACCGATTTGTCTTATAAGCTCTGAAATAGTTAGTCCAACTGGTGCATTCAATAAGTTCCAACCCTCAGTTAATGTTCGTACATAACTACTTTCATTATTTACAATTTCGGGATACATCAATGTAGCATTAGATTCAATCTCTAGCCAATACCCTTTTCCTTCTTCAAATGCTGTAAAGTCATTTAATTCTGGTGTATTGTCATCTATATATTCTTTTTGATAAGTTTTTGATTCACCTTGTACAATTAATAAATTATCTTCACCAATTTGAGTTTTAAGTTCTTCAATTGTTAATGGAGCATTAATTCCTACTAAGTTCCAGCCACTTTGCAACTCTAATGTTCCAGAAAAAGAAAAGTTCAATAAAAATGCCAATCCAATAAATATTTTTTTCATGTAATTTTCCTTTACTCTATTATAAGTTCACCAAAGTTTATGGACTTGGTATTAATTAGGTCAAATGTTTGACTCTGAGCGACTAAAATATCATCTTTAAAAACAACTACACTAATACTGCTACCCACATAATTTGTATTCAATTTGAGTAAAGCGTTAGTAGCCTCTCCATTCACAGTACCATAGACTGCTATGGTACTTTTAGAAACTTCTTTAGAATCTTCAAGTGAATCTGAAACTGTAATTTGTATAACATACTCACCGAAATCTTCTTTTATTGTTATACCTGTGTTGTTTACAGCCATTTTTAAATTTGACACATCCAAATTTAAATCATTGGTACTATTTGAGTCACTACTGCTTTCATTGTTTTCTGAACTCAAACTATCATTACTTGTACTATTTGAATCATTAATAGTTTGATTGTTCTCTAAACTACTATTTTCACTGGGGGTACTGCTAGAGTCACTAGAAGTTTCATTGTTCTCTGAAGTAAACTCCTCATTAGTAAGACTATTCAAATCATTAACAGGTTCAATAATTTCTGAACTATTGTCATCATTGGAATCATTAGAAAGCTCATTGTTTTCTAAGCTAGAATCATCATTAACACTAGTATTTGAATCATTAGTTGTACTATTGGAGTTGCTAGAAGTTTCATTGTTCTCTGAAGTAAACTCCTCATTAGTAAAACTATTCAAATCATTAACAGGTTCAATAATTTCTGAACTATTGTCATCATTGGAATCATTAGAAAGCTCATTGTTTTCTAAGCTAGAGTCATCATTAACACTAGTATTTGAATCATTAGTTGTACTATTGGAGTTGCTAGAAGTTTCATTGTTCTCTGAAGTAAACTCCTCATTAGTAAAACTATTCAAATCATTAACAGGTTCAATAATTTCTGAACTATTGTCATCATTGGAATCATTAGAAAGCTCATTGTTTTCTAAGCTAGAGTCATCATTAACACTAGTATTTGAATCATTTCTTTCAACTGCTACAGGAGAATCTTCAGCTATTTTTGTATTACTGCTTACCTCACCACAAGCAATAAAAAAGAACATAATAAAAGAGAGTAATAGGTATCTATACATAATCATTTTCCTTAAAATTTTTATTTAATCAGGAAATTATATTATAAAAAACTTAATTTAAAAAATTAATTTAATAAATTAATTAAAATATATATTTAAAATACTATTACTTTTTAGAAAATATAAAAATAATATTAACTATGTAAATTAAATTCAAATACTTATTATGATAAAATAAATCATAACCTACTAAAAAAAGAAAGTATAAAATATGAAAAACATTAATAATATATTAATAGTTGATGATGAACAACTCAATTTAGAAATCCTAAGAATTTCATTAGAAGAATTAGATAATGTTGAAATATTTTCAGCACTCAATGGCGCAAAGGCACTACAGGAAGTGAAAAATGTAGCCATAGATTTAATCATATTAGATCTCTCAATGCCTGAGATGGATGGATTAGAAGTTTTAAGTATCTTAAAAGATGATGAAGTACTTCGTTACATTCCTGTTATTGTTGTAACAGCAAAAACAGAAGACCGATATAAAGCATTAGAAATGGGAGCTGAAGACTTTCTTTCAAAACCTATTGATGTTGTGGAGTTAAGATTTAAAGTAAGTAACCTTTTAAAATTAAAAAAATTTAATGACCTACAACAACACTTTAACCAACGACTGGAAGAAGAAGTTGCTAAAAAAGAGA
>CACVAR010000146.1 GCA_902727905.1 uncultured Sulfurovum sp.
GTATAGATTAACGAGGCTGTGAAATCTAACCATTGGGTTAGACAACTAAAGATTACACGACAAGGATATAAAGATGTATTATGTAGGTATTGATGTGGCAAAGAGTTTTCATGTGGTCTCGTGCGTAGATGAGAATGAGGTTAAAGTTATCTCTAAAGCATTTAAAGTTGATAATTCAAATGAAGGTTTTAAAAAGCTTTTGAGCGTGTTAAGCTCTATCTCTGTAGAGAAGCGTGAATTTCTAATAGGGCTTGAAGCTACTGGAATTTATGGTGAAAACCTTTGGGAATATTTGAACTCTAATGGGTATAGTGTTAAACTACTAAATCCCTTCCAAACTTCAAGGTATAGAGAGCAGATAACCATGAAAAAAGTAAAAAATGACAACATAGACTCATTGGTAATAGCCTTATTTCTCAAAGATGGCAAGTTTAGTTCAGGTTATGTCACCGATGATGAGTATCAGTCTCTTAGAACCCTCTATCGTAATCGTGCATCGATTCAAAAAGATATGAAAGAGGTAAAAAAGAGAATACTCACACAGATAACAGTGACATTTCCAGAGTTTGAAGGATTTATTAATCCCTTTACCATTAGTGGATTGGCTCTACTTGATAAGTATCCGACAGCTCATCACTATAAGCATAGTAGTGTCGATAGGATAATGAAGCTATTTCGGCACATTCAAGGCAATAATTTTAATCAAGCCAAGGCGTTAGAGCTTCTGAATTTGTCTAAAGTCTCTATCTATTCAGGTAAAGCCAAAGAGGCTAGAGCCATTGCTATTAAAAGTTCTATTCGACTTCTAAAGACCTACCAACATGAACTTGAAATCTTAGAGTCTGAAATAGGCTCTTTACTTGATAGTCAAGGTCTCTCACTTACCGTGGATGATGCTGGAGATGAGATTGAACAGAAGAATACGCTCATTAACAATCTCAAAACCATACCTGGGGTGAGTGAAAAAACCATTGCTGCTGTTATTTCTGAGTGTGGTGACCTCACGAGGTTTCCTACCATTCCTAAATTTATTGGTTATCTTGGACTCTTTCCAACAGAAAACAGTTCAGGTAACTCTCAACGAACAGGTCATCTTAGTAAAAGAGGTTCATCCATAGCCAAACACGCTTTATATCTGAGTGCGACAAGTTGTCTTATTCATAACCAACAACTTAAGCAACT
>CACVAR010000147.1 GCA_902727905.1 uncultured Sulfurovum sp.
ACAACTATTATGCCCATTTTTTACGCTATTAATACTGCCACACTTTTTACATCTTGGTCTATGTCTCATAAACTCATTATACCTTGCTACTCTTATCAACTAATTTGAGATGCACGACCTATTTTTTAATATCCAAAATAATCTTGATTAATTTGTTCTTGAATGTAACTTTGTTGTAAAATATCTTGATTAGCTTGCTCTTGGATGTAAGTTTCCTGACGATAGTTTTCATTATTTTGTGTGCGTCTTTCTTCAGCTAGATTGTTTTCAAATTTTTGTTGTTCTGTTAGTTGCTCTGAAGTAAGGTACTCCTTCCAAGATTTATTAGGGTTATTTGAGATTGATTTTCTTCTTTTTAGTTCCTTCTCATTGGCTTGTATTGTTTCTAGGAGTTTTTTATTTCTGGCTATATTCTCTTGACGCTGCTGTTTTTGATAGTTGGCGAGTTGTTTTTGGGCTGATTGAGTATTGGAATTTAATTGAAGTTGTTGTATCTCATTTTGAGCCATAGTACCTAGATATGTTTGAAGTTGCGTTAGATTTTCTGAGGTATAAGACTCTATATTTTGATAAGTATTGAAAGCTTTATTTTCTTTTTCTGAAGTAATATTTAGCGACTTGCCATTATTTTCTAGCCATACATAATTGACAATACTTTGATTGATAAGATTGTAATTAGTACCTGCACAATCTTGTAAGCCATTGTCTATTGTGACATTAAAAGTAATTTTTAATCGTTTAGAGTCTCTAACTTTTGTTAATGAGTAAGTCCCTAACATCTTTTTCCCATAATTTGAGCTAAATGTAAATGAATTATGCTCTGGATTAAAGGTAAAGCTTTCGTTACAAGAGTTTGTAACTATTCTTTGCCACAGGGTATTATTTAAGGCTTCAATTTCATTGGTTGCTAAAAGGTTAAGATTGAAGGCTGCTGTTAAAAGTATCAGTTGTAAGTTTGTTTTCATGATTGGTTCTCCATTTTTTTGTTTATTTAATTATTTCTAACCTAGCATCTTTTTGTTGAGGTGAAAGTACTTTTTTCTTTTCAAGTGTTTCAGCCATTATTGAATAAAACGTTGCAAAAGTATTTTCAAAATCAGTTCCATATTGGTTGAACCAAAAGTAACCGTCACCTTCATTTTCAACTATAAATGCATTACTAGCAATGTTATAGGTTTTTTCTGCTTCTATCTTTGTCCATTTATCGTTAATATAGACTTCTATGTTTTCTACTCTTTCACCTTTACGTATGACCTTTTTGTTGTCTAGTTTTTGTTTTGTTTTAGCAAGTATAATTTTGTATTTTAACCCTGAAGGATGGAGTAGTCCCCCTTCACCATATTGAGAAGCACTTCGTTCTAGGATGGGTTTAAGGTGTTTACCTTTAAGTTTGAAGCGTATGGCATAATTACTAAACTCATCTATGGCTTTTAACATTTCATCTGTTATGTTACCTTTTGGATAGATTTGTTTACCTCTGAATGCCCCAGCATTGTTTAAAACAATGTCAACTTTAAATTTTTCTTTCATTAAATCATTGATGAGGTTGACAACAGTAGACTCATTTTTCCGTACAGCATCTGAACCCAAGTTCCATGCACTTTGAGTTTCTCCAAGTACAATGGCTTTTGGAAATTGTTTTAAATAGGCATCTATTTTTTGATCTATCTCTTTATTGGCTTTATACTTTTGAGTCTCTACAGGAATTTGTGTCATTTTTAATTGGTCATGGAGTACATTTAAATTATCATCTAAAGGGATGTCTACTTTGACAATAAATGTACCTTGTTCACCACCATTAACAAGAGAGGTTTTTCCTATGTGACCCATTTTTTTAACATAGTGATGCGAATGTCCACCAAAAATGAGGTCTATACCCTTTACTTGTTTTGCCAGTGCTATATCATTCTTGTAACCGATGTGTGATATCAGCACGACAACATTTGCCCCTTTGGCTCTGAGTAGTTTTATCATTTTTTCTGATGTTTCGATGTTTTTAGAGAGAAACTTCACTTTTTTCTCACTTGTCACCATTAATAAGTTTTCCGTCATAATTGTAAAGAAACCTACTTTTACACCATCTATCTCTTTGATGAGATAAGGAGTACATTTTCCTTTAAGTGCAGAGTTTGAGACATTCAAATCTGAACATATGGTTGTAAATGATGCTTCATCTAGTGCTTTGGCTAAGACATCTGACCCTTTATCAAATTCATGGTTTCCTAAAGCATAAAGGTCATACCCTGCATCAGACATTAAAGAAAATATCGCTTTTCCTTTGTACACATGAAAAAACTTATTCATCAGGTCATCACCAGCAGAGACAACAAATGAGTTAGGGTTTTCTTTTTTTAGTTGATGATAAGCCGTTGCAAGATGGGCAATACCTCCCATCTCAACTTTCTCTTTTTTACCATCACCATTAAGATCAATGTCTTGTAAAGAGGGCTTCATCATACCTTGTAAGTCAGCTGTTCCCATAATGCTTATGGTTTTAGCAGAAAGTAGCTGTAGCCCAAGAGCAAGTACTATTATAAATTTTGTTTTCATATCTCTTCCTTTTCTTTCTATTATAGCTATTTTTTTCCATGGTCAAAAAATGTTAGTTCATATTTAACATAATCGTAGGCTGATGCTTCTCTTTTGTTTTCTTTAATAGAGACTTCACATTTCAAAGCTTGAGAAACTGGAGTTTTCTCCTGCGTATAATCTAAAGCCAAATCTTTGATATCCTCTATTTTAAAGAGCATAAAATTTCCACTATAGCTCTTTTGGTTTAACGCAAATGTTTTAGAAATAGGTGTAATATAATTAGGATTATCTTTATGGTTTTGACCACTTATAGCGACATTTCTACTGCTACAAACTAAACTTATTTTAGGTATTTGAAATCTCTTCTTTTTTTGATTAGATGTCTCTTTGGTGAGTTGAGGTAAGGTAACATTTAATGAAAATGAGTATTTGTGATTTTTTTTAAATACTCTAGTCTTATGAGAGTTAATATTTTTTAATTTTTTTCTGATTACTTTTGCAGAAAGTGTGCCTTTAAAATGCTCTACTTTTTGTGGCATTTTAACCTTTATTGGCATACGAATTGTGGGTAAATCAAGAGGTCTTTGAGGTGTTTTTATTTCAGGAATTTCAACTTTAGGAGTTAAAAAATCATCAGCATTTATTTGTCCACTTAGAGTGAAAATAGAGAGTAGTAATATCGCTTTTTTCATCATTTTTCCTTTAGTTATTGTTAGGTTTAGATTTTATTGATAAGTAATGGGTAAGTACGATAAAAGTTATACTTCCCAGCTGAGGAATTCACTGTTAACACCCAATTATAGTGACTCTTGTCGTGTAGTTGCTTGGTCTCAACTTGACCTTCATCTATGTCTAAATTAAAAAAGAACTCTATGAAGATATCTTTCCCTTCTTTTTTGACTTCTGTTTCTAGTGTTTTTTCCCAAATGGTGTTTGTTTCCTCATCAGTTGTGCCTTCACCATAGACAGTTGTTTGAACATTATAGGTATAGATATTTTTTAATGTAACAGTAAAAAGGTCTTTTGCTTTAAAGTGACCATCTAAATGAACTATGGCTTCTAGTTTAGCACCAACAGCCAAATGCTTACTTGTGATTTCAAGAGCTGTATCACCATAATAGTTTAGACTTAATAAATGTTTTATAGCCATAATAAAAAGGAATAAAACAATCATTAAAATTATAATTATGGCTAGTTCAAAACCTATTGATTGTTTCAGAAACCATACTCCTAGCTCCTTATAGTAAACAGCGATAACACCTAAAAAGAGTAAGCTAAGTGCTATGTTTAATTTCATGCCAGAGTGTTCTGTTAGCTCTTTAGGATAGATGTTTTTTTTGTTTTGTAACATTTTTTGTTCCTCTTTTGCTTATTGTGCATCTCTCACACAACGTGAATAGATACTTGGTAGTACAAGTGATTTATCAATATGGCTAACAGTCTGACCTGAACCAAAAAGTACTTCTACGATAAAGGCAAATTTATGGCTGTTAAAATAGGATGTGGAAGACCAAAAACTGTTACCAAAATCGGGATGTGAAGTAAATGACTCATGGATTCTTGGTGTGTTTGTTCTTTTTACAAGGCTTTTTAACTCGTTGACATTGGGCAGTCTCCAACCTTTCTCATTTCCAGCTTCACCCAAAACTAAGTTTTCACATCTATTTAAAGCATCATTCCATGACTCTGCTATAAATACACCATTATCTTGCCACTCTAAATTATTAAGTGTATCAGTTACAATACCTGTTGTTATCTCTTTATGAAATGTTGGTTTGGTCATTGTACCCCTTGTACAGCGTACATGATAAGCTCCCTCTCGATTACCTGTACTGTCTCCATGATTACCACTCGTAAAGTCTACATACCAAGCACGATTAGTATTTTGAACACCTTGATATTTAAAGGATGACCAATATTTTGTTTTTGGTGTACTTGTGCCTCGTTGTTCAAAAATATCATCAAGTAGAACAGGGTGCGTTGTACTGAAAGTGTCAGTAGGGTAGTATGCGACAATAGTATCTAATTCACTTGTAGTGGGTAGTCGCCAATCATTAAAACCTCCAAGAGTTGAATTGTCACAGTACTCATCTGCTTGTTCCCATTTGAGTAGGGTATTATTGTTGTCTTGCCACATTAATTTGGTTACTTTATCAGTTACAATAGTGCTTGTACTATTTCTCTCATACGAAGGTATTTGACCTTTTTGATAGTCTCCATCATCTTTAGAGCTATTATTTTCATCGCCCAATTCATCATAACTTTTTATCTGCAGGGTTTTTTTAATAATTGCGTTACTTATGTTAACAGGAGGGGTTACAATATTGGTCTCTTTGTTAATGCTAAAGGGATAATTAAGCACACTGTCTTGGGTAGTTACTATAAGTAGGTATTTATTGGATATTGAGACTAAATAGTCAAGCGTAAACTTTTTACTTAAGCTGTTCATGTTACCTAAGTTGGTTGAAAATTCTGAACTTGTTTCATTGGTTTCTATATTACGAATTTCCCACTTTAAATTATGTTCATTAGGATTATGAATGGTAAAAGAGAGTATTAGTTTATCATCAGATTGTGTGGTAGTGTTAAAGTCAGTAATATAAGGTGGTTGTTCTGTATTATCTACATTTTCATGCTCTGTAAGTGCTATTTCGATGTTTTTAGTATTTTGAGTAACTTCTTGGGTTTTAATGCCTGTAAAAATTATATTTTCAGTTTTAGTTTCGGTAGTTTTATAGGCTTTGATTAAAAAAATATAGGCTTTGTCATGTGTAAGTCCTTCAATCTGAACATTCCATCTCGAATCAACTTTTTGAAGTATGGCTGTTTGTATGATACTTTTATTGATATATGTTTCATCATTTATATCGGTGGCATTGTAAACTTCTAAAACAATAGATTGTATTTGAGATGTATCACTATTTGTCTCTTTAATGCTAATATTAATGGGTGAGGGGTTATCATTATTTACGTTTTCTTTTTGAGAACTGCTTTTTCCACAGCCCATAAAACTCAATAGCATAAGGGCTATGAAGAGAGTATTAAATCTTTTTTTACACATTTTAAATCCTTTTTTACTTTATATTTTTATTCTAAATTATATAATGAAAATATGAAAAAATAATGAGGAAGAAATGAATAAAAATGAGATTTATTTTATATTATTTAATTATACAAATTAAATAATATAATTAATTTATCTAAAATAAATAATTAAAACCAATATAGCTTTTTTGAATCTTCTCTTTAGCAAATACATTAACGGTTCCCTGATATAGGGTAATGTCATTCCATTTTTTATAGCCATAGTCAAACCCCAAAGAGAATTCTAGGTTTTTCGTAAAAGAGTAGTATGTTCCCAAACCGAGTATGTATCCATAAGCATCATATTTTGGATTTTCTTGAGACTTTGGGTCATTTTCAGAAACTCTACTATATGAAATACCTAAACGTAAGTAGGGTAAGTAAAGTTCTGAATTTAGAAGAGAAGGTAAAGTATAATTATATTGAATCGCAACATCTACTAAATCTAAACTTGATACAATGTCCTCGTCTCCAAAGTTATAAATAAATTCATATCTATCACCTGTTTGTTTATCTCCGTTAAATAAACCGAGCTTTAAAGAGCTAATGTTTAGCGACTTATTATGCTTATCCATTTTATTATTGACATAGGTTTTATTGTTTGTCTTTTTATGGCTTTGTTCCATACCCACAAACAATTCTGTAGCATTAGCGTGTATCGGAAAGAGACTAATAGAGCAGATGCTTAAAGCAATTATTTTTTTCATGTTGACTCCTCGTATAATAAATTAAGAGTAAATGTACTTCTAAAAAGAAATATATTACTCTTGTAAGATTGAAGTACTAACTTCAAATCTTGTAACAATCACGGTCTATGACTGAAGATAAAACAACATTTT
>CACVAR010000148.1 GCA_902727905.1 uncultured Sulfurovum sp.
CACCAAAACCTGAAAATGAAATTGTAGATTTCTCTGCTGAAGTTGAGTATGATGCCAACACTAAAGACTAATTAATGTCTGACGGAACAGTACGAGCCAATATTAAGTCTGGTTCAGAAGTGAATATTGTGTTAAAAGAAGACCAAGACACAGGTTACCTGACTTGGGGAATTGTCCGTGACATTTTGACCAATTCAAAAACCCATCCACATGGCATAAAAGTACGGCTCACAACCCGTGAAGTTGGTCGGGTAAAAGAGATTTTGAAGTAGATGTTTCAAACCTCTTTTCTCCTAAGAAACCCCCATGTTCAAACACTCTTCGCTACTTTTTTTAGAAAAGATAAACTGGAGAAAGTAGAAACAGAAGAGTTCATCCTTCCTGATGGTGACTTTGTAGAGTGTGTTTGGCAAAAGGAAAAACCAAAAGACCATCGTCCCATCGTCGTACTTTTTCATGGTTTGGCTGGTTCAGTTAATTCTCCTTACATCATAGGTCTTATGAATGCGTTAGATAAACAAGGTTTTGCTTTGGTACTCATGCATTTTCGAGGTTGTGGGAAAAAAGAAAACTTAAAACCCAGAGCCTATCACAGTGGTGAGACAGGGGATGCTAAAGCTTTTATAGAACATCTCCAAAAAACTTATCCAAACAATCCACTCCATGCTGTAGGTTTTTCCATTGGTGGAAATATGCTACTCAAACTTTTAGCTGAATGGGGTAGCGATGCTCCACTACATTCAGCTGTTTCAGTCTCAGCTCCTTTAAGTTTAGACATTTGTGCCGATACGATTGAAAAAGGTTTTGCTAGAGTTTATCAAAACTATTTACTCACCCCTCTCAAAGCTACTTTGCTTCAAAAATATAAAAAGTTTGAGATGGAGAAATATATTGGGAGCAATGAAGAAGAAATCAAAAGTTTAAAAACCATCCGAGCGTTTGATGATGCTTACATCGCGCCGATGTTTGGCTTTAATTCAAGCCAAGACTATTATGACCAATGTTCAGCACGACAGTATTTAAAAGATATAAAAACAAGAACACTCATTATCCATGCAAAAGATGACCCTTTTATGACCGAAGAGATTATTCCTAATGAGGAAGAACTTTCTGATTTTGTAATGCTTGAATTAAGTGAACATGGTGGACATGTTGGGTTTGTTTCTGGGACGTTGAGGGAGCCTGTTTATTGGTTGGATGAGAGGGTTTTGGAGTTTTTGTTGAAACAAAATCCAATAAACCAAAAACAAGAAGAGCTGAAAGTTTTAGTAGGTATTGCTCCTAAGGGTAGTTTGAAAGATTTAGATATGAAAAGTATTAGAGCTAGTAGAGCTTTAGATGAATAAAAATATTTATTTTGGTATTAATATGATTTACGAAGTACAGCGATAGAAAAAATAGAGTTTATCAAAAATAGTTTTAATATCGTTTCTTCTGAAGTTAATGAAATAGAAAAAACAATCGCTATTTGTAAAAAGCATACTTTTAATGACTATGAAGATGCCATGCAGTATGTCTGTGCATTAAAAGCAGAGTGTGGGTTAATCATCACGAATAATTCTAAAGATTTTAAAAATGCCAGTGTGGATGTTGTTACGACTAAAGAGCTTAGTACTTTTTGGGGTTCGTAGGTTTTAAATCTAAAATCAAATAAGATAGTTTTTATATAAAAAACACAATCTTTGTGTTATACTACTTAAAACTAACTAAAGGATAGTATTATGTTAGCAGTTCAAGAGAAGAGTCGAACAAATATTTATGTTGATGTAAAGATGAAAGATCAAGCAAAAGAGATTTTTAATCAATATGGTTTAAGTCTTAGTCAAGCCGTTAATATTTTTTTGACTCAATCCGTTCTAAATCGTGGTTTGCCTTTTGATGTTAAAATTCCTAATGATGAGACTTTACAAGCCATGAAAGATGTAGAGACAGGTGAGAACTATGAAGATGTTACGCTTGAAGATTTGAAAAAATAGTTATGCAAATTAAAAGACATAAGTTTTTTAGAAAAGATGAATTAAAAGCAAAACTTACTGATGAACAATATCAGAAGAGAATAGAGTATTTATCATGTATTCTTAACAATGAAATTTTACCAAGTGAAGCATTAGACCATCCATTAACTGGGAGAGTATAAGGGTTTTAGAGAGTTTCATCTTGCTGGTGATATGTTAATAATTTATACTGTAAAAGATGACACTCTTTATCTTCAACGAATAGGCACACATAACCAATTGTTTAAAAAGTATTAATCGTAATAGCGACAAAGTCGCGTAGGTCGTAGTGCCTCACTACGACATTAATTGGCACGAAGTAGAGCTTTTGATTTTAAATATT
Organism: uncultured Sulfurovum sp.; assembly: GCA_902727905.1. Lineage (GTDB taxonomy): Bacteria > Campylobacterota > Campylobacteria > Campylobacterales > Sulfurovaceae > UBA1140. The sequence goes on from CACVAR010000148.1 coordinate 2,338, forward strand.
TATAACAAAGTATGTTAATGATATAAAATTTTATTACTTGTTAACTAGTACAAAAAAGATATAATTATACTAGTTAAAAAGGATAAAAAATGAAAGAAACCTTCAAAAAACTCATTATCAACTTCCAAGAGCGAACTTTTGGAAGAATTGTTTCACGAGATTATGATATACCCACGACTACTAAAAAAGTAGTATCACTCATTGGAGTACGTCGAAGTGGTAAGACTTATATTTTATACTCACTTATTGAAAAATTACGTAAAAGTATTGACCCTCAAAATATTGTTTACATTAACTTTGAAGATGACCGACTTTTTCCTTTGAAATTAGAAAATTTAGATGACTTAATGGAAGGATATTATGAACTCTATCCTGAAAAACGAGAAGAGAAGGTTTATCTTTTTTTAGATGAGGTACAAAATGTTGAGGGCTGGGAAAAATATATTCGTCGTATTGACGATACACTTAATTTGCAACTTTACATTACGGGTTCATCTTCTAAATTACTCTCGTCGGAGATTGCTACTTCACTGCGTGGACGAACCATTACCTATGAAGTGTTTCCTTTTTCATTTAAAGAGTATTTGAGACATAAAGAGATAGAAGTTAATTTGTACTCTTCTAAAAGTATTAGTTTTGTTAAAAATGCTTTTAACAGTTATTTGGTCGATGGTGGATTTGCTGAAACCTTTGATGAAACACCTGATGTTCAGAAGCGTATTTTAAAAGACTATTTAGATTTGATTATTTATAAGGATGTAGTGGAACGATATACCATAAAGAACCAATCACTCCTTAAGCACTTAATTAAATATATGTTTGTCAATATGGGAACACTTATAAGTGTGAATAAGCTTTATAATGACTATAGATCCCAAGGTTATAAAGTAGGTAAAGATACCTTACAAGATTATCTGTCCTATTTACAAGAGGCATATACCCTTTTTACTACGCCTATTTATAGAAATTCGGTGAGAGAAGAACAACGAAACCCTAAAAAACTTTATGCAATTGACAATGGGTTTAAAAAACTTTTTTCTATATCTTTGTCAGATGATTATTCTAAACTTTATGAAAACTTGGCATTTTTACATTTGCGTCGTGAGAGTTCTGAGGTTTATTATTTTAAGCAGAAACAAGAGGTCGATTTATATGTTCATACAGATAAAGAGCATTTGGTTAATGTCTCTTATACTATTGAAGATGAAAAGACCTTAACACGAGAGATAAATGCTTTAAGAGAGGGTATGAGGTATTTTAAACTCTCACAGGCATATCTTGTAACGGCAGAGAGGGATGAGGTTGTGGAGGTGGAAGAGGGGAGTATAGTGGTTATTCCTATGTGGAAGTGGTTGTTGTTATAGGGATTGATAAAATATGACAATATGCCATATTCCTAACCAAAATAAACTTTTAATGTTGAAATCATAAGAAAGTGAGTCTAAGATGAAAAATACTCCATTGATTAAAGTTACCATTATGGTAACTATGCTAAAGTAAAAGAATGAGAGTCATAGCTAAAAGTACCCTAAGAGCTTTTTATGATGAGCCAAACTATACTGATAGTAAATCTGCCTTGGAATCATGGCATCACGAAGCCATAAAAGCAAATTGGCAAAACCCAAATGAGATAAAAGCACAGTATAAAAGTGCAAGTGTCGTAGGTAATAACAAAGTAGTTTTTAACATCTGTGGTAACAAGTATCGACTCATTGTTAAAATAAACTATGTTGCAGAAATTATTTTCATAAAGTTTATAGGAACTCACAAACAGTATGACAAAATAGATGTAGAGGAGTATAAAATGATAAAACCCATAAGAACAGAAAGAGACTACGAAGAAGCTCTTTTTCGTGTAGAATCACTCATGGATGCAGAGCCAAACTCTGAAGCTTTTGATGAACTAGAAGTGTTAGCAACGTTGGTTGAAAAGTATGAAGAGAAATTTTATAGTATAGATGCACCAGACCCCATAGAAGCGATAAAGTTTAGAATGGAACAAGAGGGGTTAAGACAAAATGATTTGGTTCCTATGTTTGGTAATAAATCCCGTGTATCAGAAGTGTTAAATAGAAAAAGAAAACTTACACTTGATATGATACGTAACTTGAACACACAACTTAATATACCATTTGAGAACCTTTTAGGAGATTATCGCTTAGTATAGTAATACAAGGGGATAAGATTACTTCATAAAGTAACATTAGCTATCTCTACGGCTATCTCTTTAAACTTCTTTGCCCTATCTAAAATAAAGGTTCTTAAGTCATCGATAAATGTTTGTTCTTCACTACTTAATAGTTTTGTATCAACAATCTCCTTTGCTAAAACTTGAATAACCATATTACACTGTTTTGACAAAATTTTAGTAACAAGTTTATGATTTACTTTAACATCTTCAGAAAATTCTCGTAGTTGATAGGCATAGACTTCATTAGGGTTAAACTCATCTCCGTAAGCCATGGCTAGGTTATGGTCAAAGTCATACATCATGACAGAGAGTAGGTCATAGAATGGTGTAGGCTTTATGCCTTTTTTATCAACAAAAAAAGAGAAGTTTTTACCATGAGCATCAGAGTTTCCGATGATAAGATTAAACATTGCCCAGTTCAGTAGTTCAAGTTGTGCAACAGCAGGAACAGAACAAAGTTTGGTGGCTTCAAAAAGCTTTTTAAAACTTGCACCTTCGCGAACATGTTCTACATCTCTACTTGAACCAAAGTTTTGTTCGTATTTGTAAGTTGGTGGTAAATTCGTTATTTGACATGCATCAATGATCTGAAGACGTTCCACAAAATCATTTTTATAAATTCTATCAAATCGTTCTATTAAAAGCGTTGGGTGTGTATCAAACTTTTTCATTTCAACGTTTGCTACGTTTAAACCAATTTTCTTTGCTAAGGTCATACAAAAAAGTTCATTGACCACAATGTTGAGATGCTTTTTAGTTTGAAACTTCATAATATGCGTTGAGCTTAGTGTTCCATTGGCTAAACCAATCTTATTCTCTTTAACAATTACAGGTAATTTAGCTTGAACTCCTGCTAAGGAAAGTCGTACCTTTTTATCCCAAATGGCAATGCTTTTACTCTCTAGCTGCTCAATTCTATCACTTAACTCTTTACTCGGTATTTCTCTGAAAATCGCTTCATTTTCTTCACTGTTTGCACCAAACATCAAAGCTCCAGCAGTATCATAACCAATGGTGTGCATGATGGCAAAAGTATTGTTTTTAGAAATATGAGCAAAGGTAGCAATGTCATCTAAGCCTTCTCCCTCAGGAATTAAGTTTTCTAAAAATCGCTTAATGGCAATGGAAGAGCATTCTTTGTTAAAGGGTAAATTAGGAGAGATGGTAAAGCCATTATCTATCCAATCTTGATGGTATGTAAAATGATAATTTTCATCAATAGAGAGCTTCCCTACTGTTTGACCTTGCATACTCACTTTCAAACTATTCATCACTATTCCAATCTTTCATGCTCATCTCCATACCTAATGCTTCCATGATTTGAAGTAGGGTATTGAGCCTTACTCCTTCAAAGCCATTTTCTATTTTATTGAGTGTATAAGCAGAGATATTACAAAGCATGGCACAGTCATTTGTACTTAATCCTTGTTCTGTTCTTCTTGCTTTTATGAACTTTCCTATGTTTTCTAGGGTTATCAGTTCTTGGAATGATGGTGGTGGGGTTGGTTTTACTTTTTTTCCTTTTTGCATAGTCATCTCATTTTAGAAAAGGTATGATTTTTTTAAATTGACTATTCAGTATTTTAACATCTTTATACCTTAAGTTTAGATTATCAGAAATGCCATTCTCCATAAAAGTTTTAAACTCTACTATAATGTATCCCTAGTAGGAAATGCCAAATCATAATTGTTCCACTCTATGTCTCCATATTCAAGATTGAAATTTTTAAACAGATTTTTATTTTCATATTTTTTGATTTTAGGGTGTTGCACTTGTTAGTTGAATTCAAGTAAGATAAAATCTTTAAAATCCAAATTATTCTCTTTACCATCATTGAATTTTAGATAGATTTTATACTCATCAATATATTTTACTTCTTCGATAGAGATATATCTTTCCATGACTACTTTACCTTTC
>CACVAR010000149.1 GCA_902727905.1 uncultured Sulfurovum sp.
CCACAACTATTATGCCCATTTTTTACGCTATTAATACTGCCACACTTTTTACATCTTGGTCTATGTCTCATAAACTCATTATACCTTGCTACTCTTATCAACTAATTTGAGATGCACGACCAAAAAATAATACCAAAACCCATTTCAGCAATATTTATAAATAATAAAAATGTCATATTACTAATTAACAACAAAGTAATCATCACATAAAGTAAATGTATAAACTTATCATTCGAATATCCCACCATTAGAAGTGATAATATCGTAACAACTGCAGGGATAATTCCCCACAATAAAATAACCGTACTACTTATAACTAATTCCATCAACTCTACTGATAATACTTGATCTAGAACACTCAACAAAAATAAAAAACTTAAAGTGAAAAACAATATACTTACCACAACTTTTGTTTTTAAAGTTTTCATTTTACATCCCCTCTCTAACCAGTTTCTGTGCAAACCTCGTATCAATCGTCGCTTCCATCTTCTCAAATATATTGTAATACCCAAGTAAAGTGCGATCTATAAAAATATAATCTGCATTCACTTTATGTACAGCATGACGTTGACTCTTTTGTACTTTCATAATGGTGTTAAACCCACGTTGTGAAAAGTCAGCATTCTTTTTAAAATCAAACTTCTCTTCTTCAAAAATTTCAATGTAAATTCGATCTAAAGGTTTAATGGTTGACTGATAAAAAGCTAACATCTCAGCTTTGTCTCCACGGTCTACCATATTCACATTGGCGTACTGTTCGGTTACCTCTTCATCTGATACTTTGTCAATGAGTAAAACATGTAGTTTTGAAAACTCTTTCAAAAACTCCTTGTCAACTTTTTTAACACAGCCAAAGTCAATCATGCCTAACATATTGTCAGTCATAAAAATGAAGTTACCCGGATTTGGATCAGCATGTATCATCTTAAGTCTGTAAAGTCCTATGAAAAAAGAGTCAAATATGAGTTGAGCATAATGATTACGAACTGCTTCACTTGGATTACTCTTTAGAAACTCTTCAAAGCCTTTCCCCTCTAAAAATGTAGACGTTAAAACACTCTTACTTGACAAGTTTTCAATAACGCTTGGCACAACGATGAGTTCATGATTTAAATGCTTTTCATAAAACTTTGTATTCGCTGCTTCCAACTCGTAGTTAACCTCTTCTGTCAAACGTTGTTCGACCTCTTGCATAAGATGGTCAATGTCTTGACCTTTAGCAAAACGTTTTAATCCAAAGTTGATAACTGACAAATCAGACTCAATACTTGACGCAATACCCGGATACTGAACTTTTACAGCCAAGGCTTTACCGTCTAAGGTCGCTTTATGCACCTGTCCTAAAGAAGCTGCGCCAAAGGCATTGTTGTCAAAAGTGTCAAACACATTTTGTGGATAATCATGAAGCTCCTGTTTAATGATTTTTCGTATTAATGCTTTGTTAATAGGAGGAATTGAATTGAATGACTTAGAAATTTCATCCAAATACTCCTGTGGTAAAAAAGGCAAACCCAAAGCAATTTGTTGGGCAATCTTTACAGACACGCCTTTAAGTTCACCTAAAGAGTCTATGATGACCTTTGCAATCTGGGCATGCGTATCTGACTTAGAAACTTCTTTCTCTTCTTTTGACATAAAAGCTCTTTTCACAGCTCCTTTACTAGAAACTACACTTATTTTGAACATCGCTTTTCCAGCTACTTTTCCACGTGAAAGTTTGGTGATTGGGATTTTCTTTTGTAAAGTATCGTTATTGGTCTGCATCTAAAACTCCTCTTAACTTTCGTTTCATTTTAGAAAAACCTGTCTTTTTTACAGAGAATCTTTCCAATGCTCCGAGCAGATGAGTTTTAAACAAAAACATCCCCAAATCATTGGCTCGGTTTAAAATATGTGATTGTAACAAGGCTTCAACTACCCCTAAAGAGTGGTCTATAAACTGTGTGGTATTTTCAAACATCTCAGAGTCGTCTTTTAGCCAATAAGCAACGACCATAATGTAATAGTCCCAAAAAAGTCTTGGTAAATGCTCTTCAAAAGGAGGGGTTGGAATCTCTTCGGCTTCAATGGCAATGATTAACATATCTGCCACCATGTCGGTAAACACTTCATTGTTTCCATAAAGTGCATCCAGTTTTAAACCACCTGATTGAAACACCATGTCAGAAATTTGTAAAATAAACTCTCTGTCTTCCAAATAAAGCTCTAATTCTGTCTCTATAAGTGTTTGTAGTTGTTCTCTAAGTGAATAAGTATGAAAATCTTCAATGCTTTGTAAAATCTCTGCTGTCTGCTTATGTTTTTCTTCAACATAGGCAAAAACAATTTTTTCTTTTGTTGAAAAGTAGTTGTAAATAGTAGGATTAGAGACTCCAGCATTCTTTGCCATCTCTCTCATCGAAGCATTTTTAAAGCCTTTTTCTATAATAAGATTGACAGCTTCTTCCAAGATTTTTGCTTTTGTTTGTTCTTTTGCTGACTTTGAGACCTTCATAAATACTCCTAAAGTTTTAAATATTTAACTAAGTATAGTAAAAATAGCAATATTTGTCAATATTTTATATACTAAATTAAAATTTTAATTTTATTCTCTATTTTATAGTTAATTTGTATTATTTATTGTTATAATTTTAATGGGTTAAATAATGATGACCCTAATGCACAAGAAGTATTTTAGTTACAGATACTTCTTGTGTTAGTGTCGTGCATCTATAAATATAATGGAGAGTATCATGAAAAAACAATCGCATACTTTTATAATAGGAGGATTTGTCCTCTTTGCTACATACCTCTATTATCTTTCAGCTACACCTATCCCTGATCCCTTAACAATTAAAGAAGTACCCAAATTAAATATTCAAGTAGAAGAACAAAATGCACTTAACTATCTAAACTCTTTACGCATAGGTGCTGGTCTTGTTCCTTTTCAAAGTCAACACCAACTAAATAAAGCAGCTAGAAGTCATGCCAACTATTTAACGAACCATTTTACTTATGGACACCAACAACAAGCAATACATAAAGATTTTACTGGAAAGTTTGCTTCCTCGCGTGTAACCCATGCAGGCTATGCTACTCCTCTAGTGATAGAAAATGTTTCAACCCATAATCAAAACTATAAAGAGTCAATCAATGGTCTTTTCTCTGCCATCTACCACCGTTTAGCATTTTTGGATTTTCGTTCAGATGCTATAGGTATTGGTATTAGCCAACATAGACATCAAAAACAGCAAACAGCTTTTGTTTATAATATGAGTTCAAAAACCTTAGAAACACTCTACAAAAAAAATAAAAATGCAAGCTCTACAGAGATTAATCAAGCGCTGAATAGTAATAAAAAACGTAATCAAAATGTTGTTATTTATCCTTTTAACAAGCAACAAGGCGTACCTCCTGCATTTTTTGATGAACTACCAGACCCTCTCCCAGAGCATAAAGTAAGTGGTTTCCCTATAAGTGTTTCTTTTAATTCAGCTTTTCATAAAGAGGGGAAACTCTTAAAGTTTGAACTCTATAATAATGATGGTGTTCAAATACATAATACGTTAAAATTTAACCATCAAACAGATCCCAACAAACGTTTAGAAAAACTAGACTTCGTGCTTTTCCCACTAAAAAGACTTGAATGGAATAGTAAGTACCATGTAAAATTCCTAGCAATTATTGATAAAGAGATAGTAAGTAAAGAGTGGAGTTTTCAAACACAAAAATTTAATATACCTCTTCATGTTATCAATCATAACAATCATGTTTTTACCGTTAAAGAAAATCACTCTCGTATTTTTTATTTTCCTCCAACATCTAAAGTAGATCTATTACAAGATATTGCTTATCCTTCTAATGTAGACATTGAGTTTATAGACAAAAACACCATTAAACTAACAGCCCTCGCCAGTATACAACGTAAACAAAAACTATCCATTGGGAAATACCATTTAACTTTAGACATCAGAAGATAATGCTGATATAATTCTTTATGTATTTAACCAGCATTGACAATCCCAATATTCCAGAACTTCTTATTTATCAACAACTTCGTGACAATGCTTTTACAGAAGACAACTCTTTTATTGCCGACTCAGCTAAAGTTGTAAACCTAATCTTGGAAACTGGTATAGAGGTAAAAAGTATATTTGCTACGCAAGAGTACTATAATGAGTTCGCTACACTTATAGAAAAAAAGAACATCCCTAAACTTTATGTTGCAACAAAAGAACTCATGCAAACCATTGTTGGACATAAAGTACACCACAATGTTATGTTACATGGCATACGTCCTAGTCAAATAAAGATTAATGCACTGGACAAAGAGATTGTCATGCTAGACAACATTACTTCAAGTGAAAATGTAGGCTCCATAGCCCGTTCAGCTACTGCTTTAGGCATAAACTCTTATATGCTACCCAAACAAGGTCCTCACCCCTTTGGGAGACGTGCTTTAAGAGTTTCTATGGGACATACAAGCCACTTAAAGACACATCTATATGATGATATAAAAACCACACTCAAAGAGCTAAAGACTAGGGGTTACACCATTTATGCAGCTGAAATTACTGAAACATCAACTCCCTTGTCTAAAGTAACAGTTTCGGATAAATGGGTTTTACTCATGGGTCATGAAGGTCATGGCATTTCAGAAGATATACTAGAACTCTGTTCAGAAGTGGTACACATAGAAATGGAACCCAACATTAAAAGTTTTAACGTTGCTGTAGCAGCTTCAATTCTTATGTATAAATTTAAATTTAAATAAAAAATTTAATATTTCACAATTAAAACACAACTTTAATTTATACTTATGCCATGAGAGTCATTCATACTGTTTTCCCTTCATGATGATTTTACTGGCTCTCATCAATTAGCTTTTACTTCATACTTTTCTCTTCCCACCCGACTTTATTTGGTCAGGGTAAAAGCTATTTTATTACTACATTAATAAATCATCATACTTTTTTCTCCTTTTAATACTTCTTTAGATACATTGTCGCTAACTAGCATAGAGGAATAACAATGAAAACTGACAAACTAAAAGGACTCATTTGGTGTTCACTACTTGGTGATGCCTATAGCTTAGGGGGACATTGGATTTATGACCAAGAACAACTAGCAAACTCTACCCTTAACTTTAATGGTTTAAACGACCCACTATCTAACTATCATTCTACTAAAAAAGCAGGAGACTTTACCCACTATGGAGACCAAACAGTTTGGCTTTTAGAACACTTACAAGAAACCAAGAGCTATGATCCGTTTGATTATGCTAGCTACTGGCAAAAGAGCATGAGTAACTACAATGGATATAAAGATGGTGCATCTGAAGCTTCTTTAAAAAACCTTAATGATGGGAAATCTTTTATGGGCTGTGGGTCTGACTCTACCGATTTATCAATTGTAGGTAGACATTCTCCTTTATTGTTTACATTAAAAAATATAGATGAATTATTAGAGAGTATTAAACTCCATAACTGTTTAACACATTTAAGTAAAGAGACTTTAGATGCGAGTAAATATATTATGGAAGTTACGTTGGCAATGATCTATGATTTAGATGTTGAAAAAACTTTAAAGGAACGTTCAGTCTTTTATGGTGATATGGTTGAGGAAGAAGTTTCAAAAGCTTTTTTATTAAAGAACAAACCTGCTAATGAAGCACTACAAGAACTAGGTATCTCATGTGATGTCAAAGGTGGTTTAGCCTCAACTGTCTATTTACTCCTTAACTATCACAATGATTTTACTGCTTTACTCAAAGCTAATCTACTCGCAGGAGGAGACTCAGCATCAAGAGCAATGGTTGCTGGAATGGTTGTGGGGGCAAAATATGGTTTTGAAGCTACTAAGCCAGCATGGATAAAAGAGCTTAATCAATATGAAAAGTTAAGTGAACTTATCAATTAAGCTTTGTGAGTCATAAAGTGAACAGCTTTAAATAGATAAATATAAGTACTATTCCCCCAACAGCAAAAAAGAAATGCTCCTTTGGGTTTGACTCAATAAAGAAAATATCCATAGATTTATTGTTAGAAAGAAAGTAAATAGGAACAATAAAGAGTAACGCCCAAACCACATTAGTCAATATCACTTCCATGCTGCTAAAAATTTCCTCATAATCAACAGAGAAAAGAAGTACGGAGCTATCCAGTAAAAAGTTTGCTACGAAAGGAAATAGTGCTATACTGTAAAGTGTCACCAAAGTAAATGCTCTTGCGAACTTACAACGAAGTAAAATACCAGCAATCATAAAAATACCCAAAAGAATGGGTAAAATTTTTATTAAGAGTGGGGTTTCTTCATCTATTATCACTTGCACTAGCAGAAAACTTAATGCGAAGGCTATTAACCAAATAATCACTACTGTTAATTTCTTTTTAAAAGAACTTCCATCAGAGTAAAGCGTTAACATATGTTTTTCCTTATTTCTATATGTTACATTATATCAAATATATATTATTCTATAATAAGATTATTTAGTCAATTTTATTTATTAAGTATTAAGTTATTTTCTACTATAAATAGCTCCATATAATATGAAGGTAAAACATGAACTACAGTATCATCCCACACAATGCAAATTACGTTCCACAAGTACAAAAACCAAACGCAACATTCTTAGCTCAGGTTGGTGAACAGGGAATTCGAGACTTACTATCACGTTTTTATGTCTGTTTAGACCAAAGTGCCATTAGAGACATATTTCCAGCTAAAGATGCTGCAGAGATGGAAAAGGCTGCACAAACTTCTGCTGACTTTTTCATACAAATCTGTGGTGGACCAGCCTATTTTAACCAGAGACATGGAATGCCTAAAATGCGTCAAAGACATATGCCTTTTACCATTACAGCTGAAGGAAGACTTCATTGGTTAATTTGTTTTGAAAATGCATTACAACCTTTAGAGAGTTCAGTTAAAGAGGAAGACTTACAAAGTTTTTGGGATTATCTTAATACTTTTTCAATTATGATGATTAATGCGCACGGTTAGGAGTTAAGTCCTAACACAAGAAGTAAAAGGGAGGAAGAATATAATGAATTTAGGGAGGTTTCATTAGAAATAATATAAGCTTAGTAAAACTAAGCGTTACAAAACCTTCTTGTGCTAGGCTTGACGTATTATATAAGTATTTCGTGTATAATATGTGTAGTAATATAGCTTATACAAATAATTATTAAAATAATAAATTATACCTAAGGAAAATCTTTAGCTCATGTCAAACCCAAAAGAGACTGAAAAACATCATAACTGTCCACAGTGTGGAGATAGACTCAGTATATTTTTTAAGTACTCTAAACTCATTAAGTGTCAATCATGTAACTCCTCAATTTTTTTAGAAGATGAAAGTGTCAAACTTATTGGTGAAAGTTCCGTATTAAGTTCTGAGCCATCTCTTATTCAACTCTATCAAAGATTCAAACTCCAAGGAAAAACATTTATACCCCTAGGAAAAATACGTTATGACTATGGTCGAGGTTTTTGGGAAGAGTGGTTTTTAAATGATGAACGCAACAAAGAGTTTTGGCTTAGTATTGATGAGGGTGATTTTGTTTTAGAAGAAAAAAATAAGCTCTCTCTTCCTTTTAAAGACTTTTCTAAATTTACAGTTGGATCTCGTCATGGTAAATACATTGTCACTGAAAAAGGTGAAGGTACTTGTATAGGTTTTGACGGTGAACTAGCAGAAGAAATTAAAATGGGTGAAAAACACCAATATATTCATCTAAGTCAAGGTGGTGGTAACCTTGTCACACTTGAGTTGACAAAAACATCAAGCCAAACTTTTAAAGGTAAATGGATTGACCCCTTGGACATTGAGGTACTTAACTAATGAGTCAAGTTAAAAGCATTAAATGTACTAACTGTGCTGCGCCACTTGACCTTCTAGGTGGTGGACGTGTTGAAAGTATTACTTGTCCTTACTGTAAATCAGTGCTTGACCTAAATGAAAACTATAAAGTGCTAAGTAACTTTAAAAACAGTAGAAAATTACATAAACTGCCTTTTGAAATAGGTATGAAAGGTCAACTTAACAGCATTGATTACACCATTATTGGTAGAGTTACTTATCAATCCATTAACTATCCAGATTCTATTTGGACAGATTTTTTACTCTATTCACCTCTTTATGGTTATGCCTATTTGACCTATGAAGATGGACACCTCATCTACTCGAAACGTAACCGAACTTTTCCCAACGTAACATGGTCACAACTTACAAAACAATCCTCTATTCTTGTCAATGGAAATGATTACAATCCTTTTGACCAGTATGAGGCTAAAGTTATTTACGTTGAAGGTGAACTAACATGGATAGCCAAACGTAATGACAAAACATACTTTACAGACTTAGTCAACCCACCCCATGGTATTAGTGTTGAAAAAACAAAAAATGAAATTGAGTATTATGAAGCTAAATATTTAGACAGTGATGAAGTTTACACTGCCTTTAACATTGAAAAGCAAGAAAAACCTAAAACATTTAATGCTTTACAACCTTTTGAACGTCCATTTTTAAAATCACTCTCTTACATTGCTTATTGGGTTCTATTCATTGTTGCACTATTGACACTTGTTACCTATGTAGATGGTTCAGGAAAAGTCATTACAAAGATTGCTGCCAATAATGAAGCTGTAAAGCATCTTGACTTTAGAGTAAAACATAAACGCTATTTAGTTGACCTAGAGTTACAAGCTTCAACATCCAAAGCACTCAATAACTTTAACCTACAAATTCATAAAAATAAAAAGATTGTCTTTTCTCTAACACCACATACAGCTTATATTTTTAATGAGACAACAGGTTCTGTAGAAAAAAATCTACACCCTTGGGAAAAAGATAGTAAAAAAGTACGTGTTTCCCTTAACTTAGCTTTAGGAAACTATCATCTAAGTATTAAGCCTATTAATCCAAGTCTGAAAAGTACACTGTTTGTTAATATTACAGAAGCTTCATCACGGCTCAACTATTTGGTTTGGTTCTTTATCTTTACAACTTTCTCGTGGATACTTTACAAGTTCTATCAATGGCGACATAAACTAAAAGTTGATGATGAACGAGGAATTGATATGATACATGACAATGCAAGGTATAGTGGGAGTCGTGAACAAATGACGCTCTATCTTATTGTACTCGCCATAATACTAATCTTAGTATTTGGTGAGTAAGGAGTTCTTATGGCAAAATTTATAATACTCTTTTTTCTGATTACAGGTGGAGCTACTAGCTACTTAACCTATACGGGTACAGGTCAAGAACGCATGGAAACGCTCGAAAAAGAGAGTGTCCGTTCTAACTCTTACCGTAGTGGGGGTAGCTGGGGTGGTTCTTCTTATAACTCTAGTGGTTATAGTTATGGTAAATAGTATTTTAACAAATACTATTTACTTCGTTCATCTTCATTCTGCCATCGTTTAATCAGTTCAAGCCCCATTTCAAAAGGAAGTTCCCCTTTGATACTAAGCTCTTCTACTTTTTTCTCAAGTTCAGCTGTAGGAATGGTCTTGTACTCAACATTACTTGATGTAGCATATGCCGTCACCATGAAAATTCCAACAGCTAAAAATGGAAACATAATTGTTTGTTTTATATTCTTCATTTTAAATCCTTATAATTAAGTTATAGAGCGAATAATATAAATTTTTTGGAAACGTACTACTGAAGTTTTCATCTATTTTACGATTCAAATATAAATAATTATTACCTTGGATTATAAGTTATGTATTATAACTTATACTAATATATATTTGAGAAAAATAACCTTTAATTAAGTAGTATTTTTACAATGTTCAGTAATACTCTTACTAATATAATGTTTGTAATAAAGGGTATAGCTATGTATTTAAATGAAATAACTATTTTATATGTAGAAGATGAGCTAGAGACTCAAGAGGTTATCAAAGAGATTTTAAATAGGGTTTGTAAAGAGGTTTTTATTGCTTCTGATGGAGTTGAAGGATTGGAAGTCTATAAAGACAAAGAACCAGATATTGTACTCTCAGATATTGTGATGCCAAACATGAACGGCATTGAGATGTGTCAAAAGATTAAAGAAATTAATCCTAATCAACTCATCGGACTTTTTACTGCTTATAATGAACCAGAATTTAAAGCACAAGCTTCAGAGCTTAAAATAGACAGCTATATTATGAAACCTTTTGATGACAAACAGTTCTTTTCTGCACTCAACTACATGGCAATGGCATTTCATACCGATTTAAACATAAGTAAGGAGCTTTAGTGCCTGCAATTAAAAATGAAAAATTTAGAATTGGTGCTTCGCATACTATTGGGACTTGTGTTCTTCCAGGAGAAATCATCACAAAGGTTCATCAAGAAGTTAATAGACGCATAACACTTAATATATCAGCTTGTAATGAGATAGTAAAAGCTGTTAAAGCAAGAAAAATTGACATGGGGTTTATAGAACTTAAGATTGAAGATAATGCTTTAAACTGTACCCCATGGATGGATGATGAGTTGGTATTTTGTTCCAAAAAACAATTACCAGCTGCACTCGCTAAAGAAGAGTTAAAACAGTATAGACTTTTATGTGCAAAGGTTGAGTCTATAGACCGAGATGTATTGGATGTGGTACTACTAAAACAAGATGTTTACCGTGATGATTTTAACGCCATACAAGAGCTAGACAATCCAACAGCAATTATACAAAGCATTAAGTTCTCAAATCCTCATGCTAGCGTCACGCCTATTGGTGTAGTCTCTAAACGTGCCATAGAGTATGAGCTAAAGTACAACCATTTCTATGTTACCTCCATTAACCATGCAAAAATATTAAAGAAATTTTATATTGTCTATAGAAACGACTCTGCTTATGCTAATGAGATTAGCCGTATTTGTAAAAAAGTTCATAGTCATTAATGTTCAATACTATAATGCATAGGATATGCATTATGTTTAGTAAAATTCTTTTAAAAAGCTATCTCTAATCGTTTCAAATTGCCGGTAACCTTCAGCATTACAACCATCAGCCACAATAAATCTATTAACTATTTTTAGAAACTCCATAATCTCAAACTTATTGTTATTTAACTCTTCTTTTATATAAGCAATTTTTTCATTAACAGCATTTTTATCGATATCATTTTTAATACCATTAAGCTCTTTTTCTGATATATTAAACTGTGTTTGAAAAAGTTTACAATACTTTTTTTGATCTTTTTTATTGGCATCAATGACATTATGTACTACATCACAAATCAATGTTGCAGAAGCCAATTTAAAAGCTTTTTCATCTTGGAGGTTCTCTTTATTATTAATTAAAGAACAAATCGTATTAAGCTCGCTACTCATTGGCTACTCCTTCATTCTCCATTTCTAAGGTCAGAACCAAAAAACTTAATGAATTAAAAAATTGTTCCCGATTAAGAGGTTTCATCATATAAGTATCTATATTAAGCTGAGCAGCTTTTTTTAAATAAGCAGGGTCATTAAATGCTGTAAAAAGTGCAAGTACCTGTGTTGATTTAATCTTTTTTATCTCTTCTGCCATAACCAATCCATCCATAACAGGCATAGAGATATCAGAAATGACAATATCTGGAGACTCTTGGTTATAAATAGATAAACCTTCCTCCCCATTATTCGCCACAAATACCTTTTTGAAATAAGTTTCCAAAATACTTTGTATTGCTTCTTGTGTTTCAATCTCATCTTCTACATAGAGTATTGAAAAATTATTCTCTTTCATTTTCATCCTTTTTTTCTAATTTGTAGAATAGCAAAAAGTGAATCAAGATAGTTTTAAATTAGAGTAAATATTTATTAGTTTTACTTATATTATAACAGTAATTGTTACTTTATAAAGTAGTTAAGCTATAGTACAAGAGAAGATTTATAGAAATCTAAAAGGTATTGCTTATGGAAAATGAAAGATTTGAGATAGTAGGAATTGGTGCTAGTGCTGGTGGGTTTGAGGCACTGCAACTTTTTATCAAGAATTTAGAGTTAAAACAAGACATAGCTTATATTATTGCCCAACATCTCGACCCCAAACAACCGACTATGTTGGTAGAACTTTTAGCAAAATCTACAAAAATTCCTATTACAAAAGTAATAGATGGGGAAATACCTCAAAAGAATCATATCTATATCTGTCCTCAAAACAAAAACATTACCCTTGTTGATTTTCGCTTTAGACTCACTGCTCCTGAAGTTAGAATTATGCCTAAACCATCTGTCAATATCTTCTTTAGCTCTTTAGCCAAAGATTTAGAGAATTTAGCTGTTGGTGTTATTCTATCAGGAACAGGTAGTGATGGGGCAGAAGGAATTAAAGCCATTAAAAATGCAGGGGGCATCACCATTGCCCAAGAAGAAAAAAGTGCTAAATACCCATCTATGCCAAAGTCATCAATTGAGACAGGTTATGTAGATGCTGTCCTTACACCTGAACAGATGGCAATTGAGATACCAAAGATTATAAAATCTCCTAGAATTTTAGAAGAGATCAGTGATGTACCTAAAAATCTTGACCGTATCTATGATTTACTCTTAATGAAAGTAAAAATTGATTTTTCAGACTATAAGCTCTCAACCATTCAACGAAGAATAGAAAGAAGAATGAGTGTCACACAAACAGAGTCTTTAGAAGAGTACGTAACTGTCTTAGAAAAATCAAAAAAAGAGATTCACCTACTCCATAAAGATTTACTGGTCATTGTAACCTCATTTTTTAGAAACAAAGAAGCTTTTGAAGCATTAGAAAAAGTCATTGCTAATAAGTTAAATACCTATAGTGACACCATAAGAGTTTGGATATCAGGATGTGCTACAGGGGAAGAAGCCTATACCATAGCAATGTTATTACATAAGCTTTTAAAGCAAAAAGGTATTGAAAAAAAGATACAAATATTTGCAACAGACATTAGTGATGAAGCCATTATAAAAGCACGTGCAGGAACTTTTATTAAAGAAGAGATTGAGAATATAGACAACTATTATATTAAGAACTATTTTGTAAAAAAAGATGAATATTATGAGATAAGTAAACAGATACGAGACATGATAATTTTTTCAACACATGATATTGTTAAGGATCCAGCTTTTTTAAAAATTGATCTCATAAGTTGTAGAAATCTTTTAATCTATTTTAATAATAGTCTGCAAAAAAGAATTTTTTCTATTTTTCATCACTCATTAAACAGTAATGGCGTTCTCTTTTTAGGAAAAAGTGAAAGTACTTCAAATCTATTGCACTATTTTAAAAATATAGATTCTAAGTGGAAAATATTTTCAAAAGAAAACACACTCTCTTCCCCAAACATTACTAATATGACCTATTATCCTAAAAGATATCCTCGAAACTATTTACAAAAGCCCATGAAGGAACCCATCAATAAGAACGATAAAAAATCAATGATTTTTGATGCCATAAACCTGTCAATAACAAAAGCCTTTGCCAATGACTTTTTAATTGTAGATAGAAACAATCAAATTGTATTTACCAATGGGGAGATTAATAAGTACATAAAAATTCCTGTTGGAAACTTCAATAACGATGTCTTTTCATTTATAAATGATGACATCAGAATCGATTTAAGGGCAATTCTCTCAAAAGCAAAAAGAGAGTTAGTCTCTAGTAACCAAAGAGTACGAACCACCTTAAATGGTAGTAGTACCCTACAATATATCAATATTTTAGCATTTTCCTTAGAAGAAAATGAAGTTTTGGATGATGCTATTTGTATTATGTTCATAGAGAGTTCTGATAAAATAGATACACAAAATATTACCGTTAACAAAAATAGTGAACATGCCCTTTATGAGATGGAAAATGAACTTCTGTTAATGAAAGAAAGACTTCAAACAACCAATGAAGAACTTGAAACAACCAACGAAGAACTGCAGTCTACCAATGAAGAGTTACAAAGTTCAAATGAAGAACTCCAATCTACCAATGAAGAGCTTCAAACATCAAATGAAGAGCTTCAAAGTTCAAACGAAGAGTTAACTACTGTTAATGATGAATTAGAGGTAAGGAGTTTAGAGTTAAGAGTCTCAAATACCGACCTTGAAAACACCTTTAATACCCTACATTTTGGTGTGGTGATTCTTGATAAAAAATTAAAAATACGAAAATACACGGATGATATCAATAAAATTTTTGATATACGCATTTCAGATATTGGTGAAACCATAAATTCTGTTCAGTTTTATGGTAAAAAAGAGAACTTAAAAATGCTCTTACTAGCGTGTTTAACAGAAAAGAAAGTTTATAACTTTGAGTTAATCTGCAGAAATGAAATCTATAATGCTGTGTTTGAACCCTATTTAAACGAGCAAAATAATGTAGATGGCTTAATTTTAAGCTTTTACAATATTTCTAAGCTAAAAGAAAATGAACAAAAACTACTAAAAACAACACTTGAATTAGAGCGACATAAACATAATTTAGAAGAAATTGTAGACATAAGAACTAAAAAACTTGAAAAATCGCATAGTGATATAGAAAATCTTTTAAACAGTGTCAACAACATCATTGTTGTTTCTAAAAATGGACAAGAACTCATTAATGCTAATCAAAAGTTTTATGACTTTTTTAAAGAGTATCAATCCCTAGATGAATTTAATGAAAGACATGATTGCATATGTGAATTTTTTGAGATTTGTGATGAAAGTGATGACTTTATATATAGTGAAAAAGTTATGAAAAACAATCTCAACTGGGTAGACTTTATCTTAAGTTCTAAAAATAAAATGTTTAAAGCCAAGATTATAAAAGAAGAAAAGACTTTTATTTTTGACTTAAAAGTAACATTGATGCCAGACAATGATAATCTAAACTATATCATCGCCATGAATGATATCACCCTTTTACATGAATACCAAACATCTTTAAAGCTAAAAGTAGAAGCAGAAACAAAAAGTAGACTTGAACAAGAAAAATTTTTAATTCAACAAAGTAAACTCG
Source organism: uncultured Sulfurovum sp. (assembly GCA_902727905.1). Lineage (GTDB taxonomy): Bacteria > Campylobacterota > Campylobacteria > Campylobacterales > Sulfurovaceae > UBA1140. Next base: position 14,925 of record CACVAR010000149.1, read on the forward strand.
CATCCATGGGAGAGATGATAGGAAACATTGCCCATCAATGGAGACAACCCCTAAACTCTTTAAGTGCTTTAAATATTGGACTCTCACTTAAACACCAAAAAGGTCGAATCCCCTTTGAAGAGATGACATTATTTGAAAAAAAGTCAAGTATTATTATCCAAAGAATGAGTAAAACCATTGATGATTTTAGAAACTTTTTTGCGCCTAATAAAGTGTCTGAGACTTTTATGCTAAAAGAGGTCATAGAGGAAGCAACGCAATTCATACAACCTTCTTATAATATCAACCATATTAAACTCATTAACCATGGTTCAAGTAACATCAAGATAAAAAATCATAAAAATGAACTCATACAAGTTTTACTGAACCTCTTTAACAATGCTAAAGATGCCATAGTCGAGTTTAACCCCAATCATGGATTAGTCATTATTAATATCATAGAATTAGAAAAGCATGTACAAATAACGGTTGAAGACAATGGAGGAGGAATTAAACAAGAAGTCATTGACAGGGTTTTTGAACCCTATTTTAGTACAAAATTTAAAGATGAAGGAACAGGTATTGGACTCTATATGTCAAAAATGATTATCGAAGAGTCCATGCAGGGAGAACTAAAGTTAGAAAACTGTAAAGAGGGTGTTTTAGCCACCATTACTTTACAAAACATCTAATGCTTTATAGCCTAAAAATTAACTTTCAAAACTAATCGTTGCCAATGCTCCTCCAGCATGATTTTCTAATGTCAAGTATCCTGACATAGACTCTTCTACAATCATTTTTGCCATGTAAAGCCCTATGCCTGTACCGTCACTTTGAAACTTAGTGGTAAAGTAAGGTTCAAAAACTTTTTTAACTATCGCATCTGAAATACCACCAGCATTATCTTGTATTGTAATGTCTATGCCTTTATTTGTCTTTTTTGAGGATACTTTTACTTTTCGGTCATTAATCTTATTTTCCACTAAAGCATCTTTTGCATTGTTCAGTAAAATCAATAAAACCTGCATTAACTCATTTTTATAACTCTCCAGTACCAAGTCTTTTTCACACTCAAATATAAACTTAATATTATTACTAATATAACTGGCGTTAACAAAGTCCACACACTCCTTAACTGCTTCTTCCACTTTAAACTCTACTTTTTCTTTATCGGCTCTGAAAAAGTTTTTAAAGTCATTAATCGTTGAACTCATTTTTTGTATAAGTTTATTGGATTTTTCAGTAAAGGCTTCCATATCATTCTTATTAAAATCATTATCAGAATATTTTGAAGAGAGTAGGTAAACAGAGGCACTTAAAGCATTAAGAGGTTGTCTCCATTGATGGGCAATGTTTCCTATCATCTCTCCCATGGATGCCATTTTACTTTGTTGCTGTAACATTGTTTCATGCTCTCTAAGTATCGTAATGTCTGTAAACGTGACAACTTGAGCATCTTTGTATATCTTTTTACTTGCTTTAACAACAAATACATGCTCTAAGCCATTCTTGTCATCTATGTAAACTTCATGAATTTCGTTGCTATATTTATTAATATAATCTATCCATAGAAGTCCATCCATTTCTGCTTTTAGATGTTTTACATTTTTTTTATCTTTAAATAAGTCACAAATACAAAGATGTACTTTTAAAAAACTCTCAAAACTCTCGTAACCAAACATTGCTAAAAATTGTTTGTTTCCACTGGTTATTTTTTTACCATCTGTCAAAATAGTAATGGTTTCTTGTTCATCAAGAAGTTTTGTCACCCTATTTTTCTCTTCATTAATTGCTTTTTGACTCTCTATTAACTTCTGTTCACTCTCTTTGATGTACGTAACATCCATAAAAGTTAAAATAGCACCATCATAAATAAGCCTTCTATTCTCTCTATTCACATAAGGATAAATTGTAATCTGATAATGAACCCCTTCATGTTGTAGTTCTAGTACACTTTTTTCTCTTTTCTCTATAACGTCAAGAATTAACTCTCTAATGTTTCCTAAATCAATTTTAGTACCAACTGTAGTAATCAACTCATGAATGTTTTGATTGCTAATCTCAAATATCTCTTTAGCTTCTTGGGTAAATGATTTAATTTTAAGATTATTATCGACAATAATCATACCAAAATCCAAAACCCTAAAAACATTTTCAAAGTCACTGTTACTCTCTCTAAGAAGAGAAGATTTTGTCTCTAGCTCTTCATTGACTGTTATGAGTTCCTCATTGGAACTTTGTAACTCTTCATTAGAAGTTTCTAGTTCTTCATTGGTACTTTGTAACTCTTCGTTAGAGCTTTGTAACTCTTCATTCGTACTTTGTAACTCCTCATTGGTGGTCTCTAGTTCTTCTATGGTTACCTGCAATTGCTCTTTTACAAGCATAAGCTCAGTCTCTAGTTCCCTTGCATAGTTAGAAGTAACGACTTTATCGTCTTTAATAATAACCACCTCATCAGAACTCTCCATAAATACAAGGGCCACAGAATCAGAAAGGAAATCATTGTTCTGTAGAGGAAAAACAATAATATTAATGTACTTTATTTTGTCTCCATTATCATCTACTTCTACCTTAACCCTTTTGTTAAAAGAAGCTGAAGATTTTCTAGCTTTAGCAATGAGTACCCTAATGTCCAGTCTAATTTCGTCTTTAATAAAAGAAAAAACATCTAAATTAAAGTTCCCTATGGGAAAGTCAATGTATCTTCTCGCATTCCCACCAATATAAGTAATGGAATCATTTCTATCAATAATTAAATAATCTTTAAAAAGTTTATCTTTAATAGAACTTGCCATAGAACTTTCTATGGCAGAATCTTTGTCTAAAACTTTTTCTTTTTCATGAACTACTTTTTGATTACCTGTATAAATTCTTTTAGAGTAACGTTTTGGATAGTAGGCTAAGTTTCCAACGTTTAAATCCTTAGTATTTGCATCTTTTTTAAATATCTTGGCTTGATGATCTACCGTAATATACAAATCCTTTAAAGAGTTAACAGCTTCACTTTTTCCCAAAAAGAGTATGCCAGAGTTTTTTAATGAATGGTGAAAAATAGAGATAATACGTGTCTGTAGTGTTGTGTTAAAATAAATTAATAAATTACGACATGAAATAAGGTCTACTGAAAGAAAGGGAGGATCTTTAACTAAATCATGTACTGAAAATATAAGTGATTCTCTCACCCTTTTACTTATTTCATATCGTTCATCTACAAGTTCAAAATAGTTATCAATATAAAAACTATCTATATGCTCTATCTCCTCTGGGGTGAAAGAGTTATTTCTAGCTGTATCTATGGCTTGTTCACTAATGTCAGTGGCAAATATTTGTATGGTTTTCTTGACATCATATTCATCTAAAATCTTATGAATCACCATCGCAATACTATAGGCCTCTTCTCCTGTGGCACAACCAGCAACCCATACCCTAATACGCTTTTCATTTGAAGTAACCAAAGAGAGTATGGACTTTTCTAAAGACTCAAAATAAGCCTTATCCCTAAAAAAGGAGGTGACAATAATAAGTAAATCTTTATAAAGTAGCGTAAGCTCATTTGAAGATTTTTTTAACAACTCTATATAGGCTTGTAAACTAGAAGACCTATTTACTACCATTCTTCGCTCTATTCGCCTTTGAATCGTCCCTAACTTATAATCTGTAAAATCAACATCAAACTTCTCTATAAGTAAATCATAGATGGTATCAATACTCCCAACACTCACAATACTTTCATGGGGAGCATCAGGTAAGGTTAAAATTTTCAATATATCTTCTGCCATCTCTTTAGGGGTCAAAATAGCATCTACATCCCCAGTACGTATGGCAGCTTTAGGCATAGACGAGTACTTTGCACTCTTTTCATCTTGCGCAATGGTTATTCCTCCTGCATTTTTAATCGCTTGTATGCCCTCACAACCATCACTTCCTGTACCTGAAAATATAATTCCCAAACATCTTGATTCAAATGTTTTAGCCAATGAAGTAAAAAAGATATTTACCGAGGGTTTTGGGTATTGTTTTTTTAAAGGAGGAGAGAGTTTAAACAAATTATCTTTCATCGTTAAGTTATTATTAGGAGGACAGATGTATATTTTGTTCGCAACCACAGGCATATTGTCTTCAATCATCACAATAGAGATATCTTCAATATCACGGGCAAGTAATTCTAAGAGCATGGTAGGTCTAGCTGGATCTAAATGCTGTGTAATCACATAGGCAATGTGTTTGTTTTTACTGGTATTAAGGTGTGAAAAAAACTCTTGCATAGCTTCATAACCACCAGCACTCGCACCAATGCCAACCACTCTTAAGTTTTCTTGTTTTTTCATATTTTGTTCACTTTATACATAATTGGAATTATAACAAATTTCTCTCTTAAATAATTTAGTTGCTTATTGCCTAACTTATGGAAAATATTCTTGAAAATGTTACTGAAAAATTGAAGGGAAAAATTATTAAGAAGTCAGCTTTTAATGCTGGAAATCCTCTCTGTTTTTATAAAGATAGAGAGGATTTAGAAGCTAAACCATTGGCTATACTAATGCTTAATGGTAGGCTCTAGAGTTTTTTCAGACGAGACAGCTATCACTTCTTTTTTCTCATTCTCTTTTGTCTCAGTAGAAGTAGCTTCTTTTATATTCTCAGATACGTTTACAATTGAATCCTTAGTATCTTCAGCCATAGAAGTCGCAGCTTCCTTCATATCGACAAACATGTCCCTAAAACTAAACTCAGCTTGTGCGTTTATTGACAGTGCAACTACTGCCACAAATGTCATCATCAACTTTTTCATTTTCCATCCTCTTTTTAAATTAATGTTATAAAGTAGTATAACTTGTAGTAAGTAGTTTAATAATTAAAACGTACCATTTAAAAATTTATTTTTATAATATAAAGTTATAATAATAAATTTTGTGGCATTTCAAATGAAAATCTTAAACAAAAAACAAAAACTTCTCAAACTAATATAACTTTTTTGGTTATAGTTATAAAAAATAAGTTACTACAACATCTAAAGTCAACATTAAAAAATTCAAACATTGTTGTAAAGGAAGAAACATGGAAACATTTCAAATATCAGGTGTTTTATCTGCACTCATTTATTCTGGTTTAGGTATTGCTGTTTTAGCATTGGTATTTTTACTCGTAGAAATAGTCACTAAATACTCAATTAACCGTAAAATATCCCATGATGGAAACATTGCCCTTGCAATTGTACTCGGTTCAATGATTATTGCCATTGGTATGATTATCTCAGCAGCCATTCGCTAAATGTCATCAACCATTGACAACAAAGCCAAAGAGATAGCATTACTCTTTGGTACTTTTCTCATTGCCATCTCTGGACTGGTCTACCAGCTCTTAGAGGGGACTTTATCTTCTTACCTTATGGGAGACTCCATTTACCATTTTTCATTGGTTATTGGGCTTTTTATGTCTTCCATGGGTATTGGTGCTTGGCTCTCTCGTTTTATTGAAGAGAATTTAGAACGTGCTTTTGTCAAACTACAACTTGCCATTGCACTTTTGGGTGGATTTTCTGCCTTTATTCTATTTTTTGCTTTTGCCTACATAAACAACTATGATGCTTTTCTCTATCTGGTCACTGTTTTACTAGGCTCTATGTTAGGGATAGAAATTCCCCTTATTATCCGTATACTCAAAGAGAGCTTTTCATTAAAAACCAATATCTCTAATGTTTTTACAGTAGATTACATAGGAGCATTATTTGCTTCTTTACTTTTCCCATTGGTTTTAGTTCCTAAACTCGGTCTCATGCAAACCTCTTTTCTTTTTGGTTTACTCAACCTGTTTGTCGCCACCATGTCCTGGTATATTTTTCGTAAACTTCTAGGTAAACAGTATATTTTGTATCTCTTGACAGTTTTTGTCGTACTCTTGTTAGGCTTTTGGCAATCAAGTAAACTAACAAGCATGCTTGAAAATAAGCTTTATAAAAACAATATTATTTATGCTACCCAAACACCTTATCAAAAAATTGTAATTACAGCTAACAATGGACGAGTACAATGTTACATCAACGGTGCTATTCAGTTTGACAGCATTGATGAACACCGATACCATGAGTCCTTAACCCATCCAGCTATGTTGACCAGTCCTAAACATGACAACATACTTATCATTGGTGGTGGTGATGGTATGGCTCTGCGTGAAGTTTTAAAATATGATGATGTACAAAAGATTACTTTAGTTGATTTGGATCCAATGATGACCAAAATATTTAAAGAGCATAAAACCCTCAGTAAACTCAACGACAATGCCTACGACAACCCTAAAGTAACCGTTGTCAATCAAGACGCATGGAAGTTTATGGAGAATGCCACAACACTTTACGATGTAATTATTATTGATTTACCCGACCCAAATAACATTTCACTTTCACGTCTTTACAGCCAAACCTTTTACAAAATCTTAGCCAACCACCTCTCACGTTCAGGCGTCATGGTAACCCAAGCTACATCACCTATATTTACCCCCAAAGCATTTTGGAGTGTTAAAGAGACCATGGCAAGCACAGGACTTGAAACCAAAGCCTACCATACTTATGTACCAAGCTTTGGAGAGTGGGGCTTTGTTATGGCTTCCAAGTTTCCAATCCATTTTAAAAACCATGAACCAATAAAAAATTTAAAATACCTCAACAAAGAAGTTCTACAACGTATGGAGATTTTTGAAAAAGATATTACCCAACAAGAGGTTAAAGCAAATAAACTGAGTAATCATAAACTCATTGAGTACTACAATGAAGGTTGGGATGTTTGGTATGAATAATATCATGCCCACACCTTACTTTATTATGTATGAAAACAAACTCATACAAAACCTCAAAAAACTAAATGAGCTAGAAGAAAAATCCAACATTCACATCTTGCACACGCTTAAGAGCTTTAATCAAAGCTCTGTATTACCTATTATCAGTGCTAAACTCTCAGGCATGAGCATTACAAGCCCTAAAGAGTTAGAAATGGCTAAAAACTCCCATGCTCAGCATATTCATCTTTATGCTCCTGCATTTACAAAATCCTCTTTAGACAACATGCTCAGACACATCTCAACCCTTTCACTCAACTCTTTAAACCAATGGAAACGCTTTCAAACACTGCCTAGCTCTAAAGGCTTACGTATTAATCCCAAACTTCATTTAGTCATTCCCAAACATTGTAACCCCAACCTAAAAGCCTCACGTTTAGGTGTTGATTATATTGAGTTTTTAGAACAATATCATAGTAACCCTAAGCAATTTACAACATTAGAAGGTTTACATTTTCATGCACTCTTTCAAGACAAAGGTGAAGGCTTAAAACTTTTATTTGAACATCTCAACGCTCACTATCAAGATGTTTTACCTCAACTCAAATGGCTCAATCTTGGTGGGGGACATGACTTTACAAGCCTTGACTATGACGTTAATCTACTCATCAATGAGCTTAACAGTTTTCAGACAAAGTACCCAAAGCTAAAAATTTATTTTGAACCAGGAGAATCTGTAACTAAGGGATGTGGAGACTTTGTTAGTAGCGTTTTAGACATTGTCACTATCGACAAATTGAACATTGCCATTCTTGACACCTCCATTGAAACCCATCTTCTTGATGTTGCCATAGTACAACAAAAACTCAAAGTTAAAAATACCCAAGAAAAACCTACTCCTCACCTTTATGAACTCACAGGAAACTCTTGTTTACAAGGCGACATCATTGGTACTTACTGCTTTACAGAAGCTTTAAATATAGGGCAAAGAATTGTCTTTGAAGACATGATGCCTTACACCATGGTCAAGATGACTGAGTTTAATGGCATGGAAAAGGCTGGGTTTTATCTACACTAAATTCATCTCAGAAATCATCTGTGACAACTCATTGCCATTTATCTTTGTTCTAAAAGAAACCTCTATCCCTTTTTGCTCCTTTAAACTCTCAAAAAAACGTTCAGCACTTTTAATTTTGAGTTTTTCAGCATTCCCAATCTCTGAAAAAGCATCATAACCTTTCGTCTCAACGACCAAATAAAGTTCTGATGATTCCCCATTGTCTATAACATAAGCAAAATCAGGACTGTAACTTTTACCATGTGGGGTAGGAATCTTTAACGATGGAAGCTTTCCAAATACCGTAATCTTTTGATGCATCGATTCATCTATGGTCACTTTTTCTATTTCAGAATCTACTTCCATGAACTTTTCATCATAAATGGACTTTTCTAAAACGCTTTTATTACGTATGGGATAAACCTCTTTACCTAACGCTCCCCCTTTTAAAGCCTCCCTAAGATTTCCATTTTTATCTATGAACGCCGTATTGTTCACCTTTACTTCTTTAATATCATAAGAGATTTTATTCACAATCACTTCATAAATAGCACCTATAAAGATATCTTTTAACCGTCCCAATGCCATGTTTTCATTGGAAGCGATGAGTAGAAACTTCTCTTTGTTAATTTTAGATAAAACCGTACTAACCGTTTGCATACTTAACTTAGTCGCATTTGACAAGGACTTCACAAACTCATACAGGGTAAAGATTGAGGTACTCTCTACCTTAATTGTCTCATCATAACTGTGATGAACTTCAAGGTTTTCCACCTCTTTGTCAGTTCTTATAATAATGTCTTGCCCACCAATGCTAAAGTCATTATTAATACTTTCAATAGCACTTCCAATCAACACTTCGCTATCTATTTCATATTTTATGGTCGCTTCATGGTTCAAACTCTCCCAAAGTGTTTGAAAACGTTTAAAGTTTTGAGCATTGATTTTAATATGTTGTTTTTTCTTAGCTTGACGACTTTCTTTAGTTTTTATACGGTTAGTGGTCTTAAAAAATGCATCAAAGTAGGCTTTTAGCTTTTGATTATCCACACCTTTCATCTCTATCTCTTTTAAAGCTTTAACTTCTTTATCATACGCTTCTTTGGAAATTGTTATTTCACTCATTCCATCATCATCATCAATGCTAATAAACCCTAAATCTTCAAGTTCATCTAAAAGCCTTACAGCAAATCTAGCTGTTGTGGCTATCTCATTTTCTACCATAATCTCTTCATTAAACAGTTTAGCTACCTTTTTAACACTATGCTCACTTATCTCATTTTGTATGGAGGCTACAAAGTCTTCTTCTGTTGAAGGTACGACCACAAAAAGTTCATTCACAAAGTCAAAATCTTCATGCTCTTTGGTAATACGCTCTCCCTTTTGATTCACAGCCAAACGCAATCCACGTCCTATCTGTTGGAGTTTGGTTATTTTGGAGTTAGAGGGGGCTAGTTTACAAAGGGTAAAGACATTAGGGTTATCCCATCCCTCTTGTAATGCCCATTGAGAAAAAATAAAACGTAAATCCGTATCAAAGGACAACAACTCCTCTTTTTTATTCAGTATAAGAGCAATCGCTTCTTCTTCATCTTTAATTTTAGACGATTTGGCAAAATACCCATGATGAACTTGTGCTATATTTTCTTTACTTCGCTCTAAATAAGTCCTGTAAGCCTCATCTAAATTTTTAGTCAAAACTTCATTTAAATTTTTCAGATATAGTTTTTCAAAAAGCTCTGCCAGTACGCCTTGGCTACCATCGTCTTGTAAATACTTACTCACCCCATCTATAAAAAAGAGACAAACAGCTTTAATGCCCAGTTTAAAAAGCTCCTCTTCACGTTCAAAATGGTTTTTAATGGCTCTGTCGACAATCACCTTTTGCATCTCATCAAACAACACCCCATAACTCTCAACCTCATCAAGTAGCAGTGAAATACCATTAGAAAAGAGTATCTCTTTTTTAGTGATTTTCTCTACCACATAAGCATTTAAATACGCTATGCCTACCACTTCTCCAAAGTTATCACCTTTTGACAAAGCACAAGTTTTATTTTTTGCTTCTATGTCTTTGTAGGCAATGGTTGCTACATAATCTTTTTGGGTTCTTCCCACAACTTTTTTAAGTTCTAAAGTATGATCATCGATGTTTTTGTTTCCAATGGTATCTACCGAAATACCTTTAACCAATCCTCCTGAAAAAGCGTCAATACTGTCCAAGGTATAAAGTAAATTTTTATAAACATCATCTTTAAACGTCGCCCCAAACCGAAGCGTAAAAAGTGGATTGAATTTTTTAAGATATTCGGTTGTCTGCTTCCCCTCAAAACGGTGAGGCTCATCAATGACAATCACAGGTCTTAACTCTGCCACAGCTTCCATATAAGACTTGGCACGACCTATTAAAGACTGCTCAACACCACGTTTGTTAATGGTGTTTTTTGCTTTATTAAACGATTGATAGGTTGAGACCAATACTGAAATATTTTGGTTCGAGTTATTCACATAGTTTCCAATGGTCTTGTCACTGTAGTTAAAAACAGAAATGCTTTTACCATACTCTTTGACAAAAAACTCTTTGGTTATGGCTATGTTTTTAAGTGTTCCTTGACGAATGGCATTGGAGGGAACCAAGATTATAAACTTACTCAATCCATAGTCACGATTTAGCCGATAAATAGATTCTAAAAAAGTAAACGTCTTCCCCGTTCCTGTCTCCATAAGTGTGTCAAGAACCAACTCATCTTTGATGCTTACGTCTCCAATGCTTATAGCATTTTGTTCACGTACTTCTTTAATATTTTCAGCCAACATGGGTTTACTCGCTGTTAGCGAAAAACTTGGGTTACTTTTAGCATTACTATTGGGTTTAAAGGCTATGTTTTTAAAGACATTGGAGATACTATTAACAGCTTTTTCTTGATAATCTAGTCGGTCAAATTTTATTTTTAGGCTCATTTTTTCTCTTTTTATTTTTCACATGATATATCATGAAAGTAACTTATAGATTTGCTTAAGTTACTTTAACGAACTAAAGTAACTTATAAATTATCTTATGTTACTTTAACGAACTAAAGTAACTTATAAGTACTAAAATAGCTCCAAATACTCTTCAAAGACAAAACTTTGATTTCTTTGAAAACCTGTAAATTCTACCAAAATACCTTTTTCTTCAAAATCTTTTAATAACGCTCTTGCCGTCTTAGCACTTACCTCTAAAATTTCCATACATATTTTTACATTAATCACAGGGTGTCCGTAAAGGTACTCAACAACTTTTTGTGCATTTTGAGCTTTTTTACCAAAGTCAAAAAGCTTGATATCTATGTCACTTTTAAGTTTTAGAATACCATTAAAGGTCTCTATGCTACTTTTAGAGGTCTCAATGACAGCTGTTAAAAAGAACTTTACCCAATGTACTAAGTCATTAGAAGCACGAACCACTGTTAAAGCATCATAGTATGCTCCTTTATTGCGTTCAAAAAAATCAGAAAGGTAAAGTGATGGATGCTGAAGTAACCCATTGCTTACAAGATAAAGGGTAATCAACAGTCGTCCTATACGACCATTACCATCTAAGAAAGGATGTATTGTTTCAAACTGATAATGAATAATTGCCAATTTTATAAGATGTGGAACATTTAACGTATCGTTATGAATAAAACTTTCTAAATCACTCATAAGCTCTTCTACTTCATCTTGATGAGGGGGAATATAAAAGGCATTATTAATGTTGCTTCCACCTATCCAATTTTGAGAAATTCTAAATGCACCAGGTTGCTTTTTTTCACCTCTCACCCCAGAGAGGAGTTGCGTATGAGTCTGTTTAATCAGTCGCTTACTTATGGGTAAGACTTCTAGTGATTCTATGGCTTCACTCATCGCCTTAATGTAGTTTTGAACTTCCTCCCAATCATCACGCCGTTCAGGGTCAATACTTTCTCTCTCCATTAATGCTTCATCCATCTGTGTTTGAGTACCTTCTATTCTACTTGAAGTATTAGCTTCTTTCGTAATGTGCATTTGAACAAAAAGGTCAACATTTGGCACGATTAGTGTATACGCATTTAATTGTCCTAGTAAAATATTGGCTTCTTCCAACAATACATTAATACTTGCATCATTCCATGTAAATGTGTGGTTTATTTTTTCAGGAGAAAAACTATGATATTTATACTGTTCTTTGTAATGTCCTGCTATAAAATCTTTAAGTTCCATTTTTTATCTCCTACTCTTTTCTATTAGCTCATTAACTGACTTATCAAAGTCAGATTCATAGTTTTGGTTTTGAATCTGTTTAAACTTATCATATTCACCTTCTGCTTTTTGTTTAGCCTCTTTATGAGAAATAGCACCCAAGTTATCTAAAACTTTATACTCATTAAAATCAAGAAACTTGTCCACACTCTTCTGTAAACCTAACATGTCCAAAACTACTTCTCTCTCCAATAAACCTTCAATATAGTCAAAGTAAGCACTAGAAATACGCTCTAACGCTTTAATAGACTTTTCATCTAAGTAATTCTTAGCAGTAGCAACATCAGACTTAATCACCTTACCATCAGGTGAGTTCTTCCATGTGTGTAACCCCATATTTGGCTTTTGACTGTCTACCGTGTAAAAAACTATCTCAGCAGCTGTTTGTCCAGCTATGGCAAAATGAAACTTGTTTTGTATATGAGCATAAAAGTTTTTAGCAATGCTAGAGTCTTTGTCATAGTCAATACAACATTCTGCAAATATATCGGTAATTTGTTGATAGATACGCCGTTCACTATTGCGTATTTCTCGTATGCGTTGTAGTAACTCTTTGAAGTAGTCTTTACCAAAGTGTTGACCATTTTTAAGACGTTCATCGTCTAGTACAAAACCTTTTTGAACAAACTCAGAAAGTGTTTTAGTTGCCCATATTCTAAACTGTGTTGCCTCTTTAGAGCTAACCCTATAACCTACTGAAATAATCATATCAAGATTATAAAACTCTATCTCTCTTTTGACTTCACGGTTACCCTCTTTTTGAACTTGTGCAATTTTTGCACAAGTTGAATCAGCTAACTCTTCATCTAATAAAATATTTTTAATATGCTTGGTGACAACTGACCTATCAACACCAAATAAATCTGCTATCTGTTTTTGAGAAAGCCAAAAACTATCATCTTGATAAACAAAATCTAAATGACTGGTATTGATTGCTGTTTTGTAAAATATAATCTTATGTCTTTTCATCCCTAGCCCCTAAATCTCAACTTATCACCCTTAATGCCCACTTGTTCCACAGCAGATTCAAGTTCCAGTGTAAACTTGTCGTTGTCCACTAAAGGAGAGTAAACGGTAATGTATTCTAAACCATTTAAGGCTTTTAGGTGTGTGACAAGTTCATCTATGTTTAAAGAGCCTAAAATAAAAAGTACATTTTCAACCCTATAAAGTTTTTGTTCCATTAAAACCTCAACCTTTGAACTAAGCGACAAGCTTTCAGCAACCAAAAGGTTATAAAGTATCTCTTCATGGCTCTCTATACTTGGTGTTTGGCTAAAGCTCAAAAGGTCTTCTTGCGATGCTTGGTCTAGTGGTTTTTGGTAGAGTTTTTGTTTCACATCTTCTACTACTTCAAAGGTTCTAAAACCTATATCTCCTTGACCTATCTGCTCTCCTGCACGGTCTATGCGTTCCTTGGTAATGTCAAAGATGGTCTCATATCCTGCTTTTCGTGCTTCTGACTTTTCAGGTGTTTCTTCTGCCCATTGCACCAAAATAAACTTTCGATTTCCATTGTCTTTGGCATTAAAATCCATAACAGCATGAGCTGTTGTACCTGAACCTGCAAAAAAGTCTAGGATGATGTCATTACTTTTTGTAGATAAGTAAAGAATTCTGTTTAATAGCTTTGTTGGCTTTGGTGTGTCAAAATAAATATTACCATCAAATAAGTCTCTAAGTTCTTTTGTAGCATCTTGATTATGCCCAACATCTGTATACTTCCATATAGTTAAAGGAACTGTACCATCTTGAACTTCCGTTAAAAATCTTTTTATTGATGGTGTACTATTTCCATCGCTCCCGAACCAAATTCGATTATCTTTAACAAGTTCTTGAAACTTACTTTTGGAAACTCTCCAACACTTATTCTTAGGGGGGTTAACTATCTTTCCAGATGGTAGTTTAATTGAATAGTCATAACTTTCTGAATATGTCTTTACTGATAAATCCCCTGATTTCCAATTACCTCTGGAGTCATTATCGGGATTTTTGTATCTTTTATTTTGTTCATCTGTTCGAGGTAATAATCGTGGTCTCCAAATTTCTTTATTTTTAGTATAAATTAAAACATAGTCATGGTTATCACTAAACCACTTTGCATCATTTGACGGACTATATTTTTTCTCCCAAATAATACTAGCCACAAAATTCTCCTCCCCAAAAACCTCATCACAAAGTAATCGAAGCTGAGCCACTTCATTGTCGTCTATACTTATAAAAATAACCCCATCCTCTTTAAGTAAATCTTTTGCCAATAACAAACGTGGGTACATAAAACTAAGCCAACCAGAGTGCGTCTTTGCTCCTTGAATGTTTTCGATGTAGTCCACATACTCTTTGTCATAACCCAAAGCGTCTAAAGTTTCTTCGGTTGTCTCGGTAAAATTGTCATTGTAAACAAAGCCATCATTTTTCGTGTTGTAAGGTGGGTCGATGTATATCATTTTTATGGCTTCAAAGTAGTTCTGCCGTAAAATCTTTAACGCATCTAAGTTATCACCTTTTAGAAGTATGTTGCCTGTTGCACCCCAATCTTTACTCTGCTCTTCTAAAGGTTTTAAAACTTTTTGATTTTTGCTAAATGCTGTATGGTACGCCTCTTTTTTACCAACCCAATTTAAACCATAACCCTCTTCTTTTGTTTCAGCTAAAGAGGGTTCTAAATCCATTTGTAGTTTCTCTCTGTCAATGAGGTACTTACCATTTTCATCGATGCTAACAGCATGGGGAAAAAGTCTTTTAAGTTCTTTATATTTGTTGTCGTTAACACTTTGTTCGTCTATTACATTCTTGTTTAATGGCATGGGTTACCTTGTGGCTAAATTATAAAAGATTATAGAATAAATTTTTGAACAATGTTCTAAAATATGACAAATTGTAAGATGAAGTAGCGTAAAAAACAGAGCTAAAATAAGCACTTTTTTTATTTTTTGAATAGTAGAAGTTGAATTTAATAGTAAAATGGCTTATTTTAAAAGATAGATAGCTTTATGATGATTATTAGCTGTAGATTCAATTTTATCGAACAATTTAACATTCGATGAAATCGAACCTACAGACTTTTTTAATTATTTAACTTTTTATTGACACCCAACACATTCCATAGAACGGTCCTCTACATCATTAGAAGTTTCAGGAGATTGGCTTCTTAGATAATAAGTTGACTTTAGTCCAAACTTCCAAGCATTCATGTAAATCTCATTTAAGTACTTACCAGATGCTTTGTCAAGTGTAATGAAAATGTTAAGCGACTGACCTTGGTCAATCCACTTTTGTCTAATGGCTCCAGCTTTAACCAAAACATTTTGATCAAGGTCATACGCAGGAGTATAATAGTTCCACGTGTCAGCTGACAACTTTGGTGCACATACAGGAATGAGTCCTGACAAATTCTCTTCAAACCATTTACGTTTGTAAACCGGCTCAATGGCTTGTGTTGTTCCTGTCAAGATAGAGATTGACGAAGTTGGAGCAACAGCCATGAGGTAACCATTACGCATTCCATCGGTTTTTACTTTTTCTTTCAACTTTGCCCAGTCATGGGTGTAACCAAAAAGTCCACCACGTTCAACAAGTTTACATGCCTCTTCACTTGCATTGTCAATAGGGAAGATTCCTTTTGACCAATCTGAACCTTCATAAGTAGGGTACTGACCTTTTTCAATGGCTAAGTCAGATGAAGACTTAATAGCATAGTAAGAAACAGACTCCATCACTTCATCTACTTTGTAGAAATGTTCGTTTGAACCCCATGCTATACTTTCTTCAGCCAACATTTGTGCTTCACCCATGACCCCTAAACCAATAGAACGAGATTTTTGGTTTGTCTTTTTCACTTTTGCCAATGGATAAAAGTTTAAGTCAATAACATTGTCAAGCATTCTAACAGCTGTTGGTACGACTCTAGCAATGTCTTCATTAGTATGAATCTTAGAAAGGTTAATTGACGCTAAGTTACAAACGGCTGTATCACCATCTGTTTTCTCTTTGTCAACCATCCAAACTTGTTTACCATTTAGTGTGTCAAGTGCTGTAACTTTTTTAGCTGGCTTTGTCATACCATTACCAACCGTTAACATCTCATCTTCTTCATATACTTCAACTGAACCGTCATCATATGTCAACTGAATCTTATAATGGTTCGGTGCTGTATTTTGAAAAATCTCAGTACAAAGATTTGAAGATCTAATAATGCCTGCATGTTTATTAGGATTAGATCGGTTAGCTGTGTCTTTAAATGTCAAGAATGGGTTTCCTGTTTCAAAGTATGAACGTAAAATCTCTTTCCATAAGCCTTTAGCAGAAATAGTTTCTCTCGCAATGTTATCTGTACCTGATTCAAGTTCTAAGTAACGTGCTTCAAACTCTTCACCATACATGTCTGTCAGCTCTCTTACTTCGTATGGGTCAAACAGCGTCCATGTAGCATCTTCTTCTACTCTTTTCATAAAGAGGTCATTTAGCCATAACGCAGGGAAGAGGTCATGCGCTCTTCTTCGTTCTTCACCAGAGTTCTTTTTAAGGTCAAGGAAGTCACGTACATCAATATGCCAAGGCTCAATGTAAACAGCAATAGCCCCTTTACGCGTTCCAAGTTGGTCAACAGCAATGGCAACGTCATTGGCAATCTTTAAGAAGGGTACAATTCCACCTGCTGCATGTTTGTGTCCATCAATATATGAACCCATACCACGAACCTGTGACCAGTCCCAACCAATACCACCACCAAACTTAGAAAGCAATGCCATCTCTTTGTAAACATCAAATATACCTTCAATGTTGTCAGTTGACGAACCAATGTAACATGATGACAACTGATGTCTAGGTGTACGTGCATTTGACAAGGTTGGTGTTGCAGCCATTACTTCAAACTTTGACAAAATGTCGTAAAACTTCTTTGCCCATGTTTGACAATCAAACTCGTTTTGAGCCAAGAACATAGCAACACCCATAAAAAGCTGCTGAGGAAGCTCTATGGGGCTTCCTTCGCTGTCTTTAAGTAAATAACGATCATAAAGTGTACGTATACCAAGGTAGTTAAATTGTAAATCTCTTTCAGGTACTAAATAATCATTTAAATCATCAAGGTCATACTTGTCTTTAAGCCCAAGAAGAATTCTACCTTCAGCCTCTCCTTTTTCAAAATACTTGCTCAAGTGGAAATAAGGTGTACCTTTAATACCACCAACATTCCGTCCTACTTTATGATACAAGTCATAAAGAAAAAGTCGAGAAGCAACAAAAGTCCAGTTAGGCTTATCAATATCAATCTTGTCAACAGCTGTTTTAATAAGCGTCTGTTGAATGTTCTCAGAAGTCATCATATCTTGAAACTGTAAATTGGCGTCAACTTCCAGCTCACTTTGACTTACACCCTCTAAACCTTCTACCGAAGATGAAGTGTTTTTTTGAATTTTTGTGATATCTAAAGTCTCAACACGACCATTTCTTTTTACAATTCTTATCATATAACTTCTCCTTGATTGTCTATATTATCTTACTTAAAATTTACTTTATTATTTGTTAAATATTATTATTTATTATTTATTAAAATTATTTATCTCTATTTAATAACATTGGCTAAAATGAACTTTACAAACTCGAAACAATATTAACATTAACTAGCTGTAATATCAAGTTTAGCCAATATAGTATCTTTTACTTAAAAACTCTTTTAAAAATTGCATCTACGTTTTTCGTATAGTAGTCATAGTTAAAACACTCTCTAATTTGTTCTTCAGAAAGTGAGTTTCTTAACTCTTCATCGGCTAGTAAGTGACCTAAGTATAATGACTCACCTTCTTCATTGACCGTTGGCTTTCCTTCTTTAATCTCTTCCCAAACTTTCATGGCATTTCTCTGTACGATTCTATAAGCATCTTCTCTTGATACTCCTTGAAGAGGTAATTCAAGTAATACTCTTTGAGAAAATACCAATCCACCTGTTAGGTTCAAGTTTTTCATCATGTTCTCTGGCATTACCGTTAAGTTCGCAATAACATTGTTCATACGGTGCATCATAAAGTTAGTCGTAATGAATGCATCTGGCAACCAAAAACGCTCAGTAGATGAATGAGAAATATCTCTCTCATGCCATAATGCAACATTTTCCATCGCTGGGTTTGCATAGGCTCTAATCATTCTTGCTAAACCTGTAATGTTCTCAGTCAAAATAGGGTTTCTTTTATGAGGCATTGCCGATGAACCCTTTTGACCTTTTGCAAAGAACTCTTCTGCTTCGTATACTTCGGTTCTTTGTAAGTGTCTTACTTGTACAGCAAACTTTTCAATAGAAGAAGCCATGGTTGCCAATGCAGTTGCAAGTCTTGCGTATCTGTCTCTGTGTACCACTTGGTTTGAACATGGCTCAGGTTTTAACCCTAACTCTGCCATTGCATACTCTTCAAGTTCAAGTGGTGCATGGGCAAAGTTACCCATAGCACCAGAGATTTGACCGACGGCAATAACATCCATGGTCTGCTCTAAGTTCAGTAAATGTCTTGCCATTTCGTCATACCATACTGCTAAGGTTAAACCAAAAGTAATAGGCTCTCCATGAATACCATGTGATCTTCCTACCATAAGTGTCATCTTATGTTCTTCAGCTCTTTTCTTAATAGACTCCATAAGCATTTTTGTGTCAGCAATGATAATTTCCAATGAAGCTTTCATTTGAAGTGCCACACCTGTGTCAACAGCATCAGAAGAGGTCATACCATAGTGAAACCATCTTGACTCTTCACCCAATGATTCTGAAACAGAAGTATTAAACGCAATAAGGTCATGTCGCGTAACTGCTTCAATCTCTTCGATTCGCTCAACTGAGAAAGTTGCATTTTTAACAATCTTGTCTGCATCTTCTTGAGGAATTTTTCCAAGCTTCGCCCAAGCTTTTACAGCTGCTTTTTCAACTTCAAGCCATGCTGCGTATC
>CACVAR010000150.1 GCA_902727905.1 uncultured Sulfurovum sp.
ATTCAATTTTAATTGATGAAGCAAGAACACCTCTTATTATCTCTGGTCCTGTTCAACGTGACACCGTTCACTATGTACAAGCCAATAAAATTGCTTTACAGATGGAAAAAGGTGCAAAAGCTGATACGAAACCTGGAGAAGCAGAGCAAATAACTGGTGACTTCTACGTAGATGAAAAAAACAAGCAGGTTGTCATGACAGAGCAAGGTCTACAAAAAGCACAAGATCTTTTTGAGGTAGAAAACCTTTACTCACTTGAGAATGCTTCACTTTCACACCACCTTGACCAAGCCATGAAAGCCCAATACCTTTTTGTTGAAGACATTGACTATGTATCACGTAATGGTGAGATTGTAATTGTTGATGAATTTACAGGTCGTTTAAGTGAAGGTCGTCGTTTCTCGGAAGGACTTCACCAAGCCATTGAAGCAAAAGAAGGTGTTGAGGTTAAAGATGAATCTCAAACCTTAGCAGAGATTACTTACCAGAATTACTTTAGAGGTTACGAAAAACTAGCAGGTATGACCGGTACAGCCCAAACAGAAGCTACTGAATTTGCTGAAATCTATAGCCTAGAAGTTCTCTCTATTCCTACCAACTTACCCATTGCTAGAAAAGATATGAATGACCTTATCTACAATACAGAAAAAGAGAAACTGGATGCTGTGGCTAAAAAAGTTCAAGAACTACATACCTCTGGACAACCTGTACTAATTGGTACTGCTTCTATTGAAAAATCTGAGCTGGTTCATCAAAGATTAAAAGCTGCAAAAATTCCTCATAACACACTAAATGCTAAAAACCATGAAAATGAAGCACAAATCATTATGGAAGCTGGTAAAAAAGGTGCTGTAACCGTTGCAACCAATATGGCTGGACGTGGAGTTGATATTAAAATTACGGATGAGATTAAAGCGCTTGGTGGTCTTTATATCTTGGGAACAGAGAGACATGAGAGTAGACGTATTGATAATCAGTTACGTGGACGTTCTGGTCGTCAAGGTGACCCAGGTGCTTCTCAGTTTTATCTTTCACTCGATGATAACTTACTAAGAATTTTTGGTGGGGATAAAATCCGTAATATCATGAATAAGCTAGGTGTTGAAGAAGGTGAATACATTGATTCAAAAATTGTAACACGTTCAGTAG
>CACVAR010000151.1 GCA_902727905.1 uncultured Sulfurovum sp.
CGTAGAGACAATGGCTACAGCATTTGCGAGAAGAAGGACTTTTTTATGTTTTATAATTTCTTGAAATATAGAGTGTATGCTTATCATACGCAACAATATATCACAACTCCATATAAAGTTGCTTATCCACTCCCTTTTTTTCATCAGCCAACAAATAAAGTAAGTGGTCAATCACCAAATCACTCTCCAGCATTACATACGCAAACGCTTCATCTTTCGTCTGCGCATACTGCTCTTTTAAAATCTTCTTATCTTGATACAAAGCCAACTCTAAAAAAGGTCGTAACAAAGCAAAAACAAGCCAGTTAGGTATCATAGATTTAGGCAAAGAGACATCCACCACCATCTGAACTTTCCCTTTTTTCAAAGGCACAAAAAAGATGGAAACACAAAAAAGCAAAACCTCATCTTTCAAATACTCTATCTTCGCAAAACTAGGCAGTGAAAAAGTTGCTCTGTTTTTGTTAACCCCTTTGTCAAACAACTTGTTAATCAATCCATTTTGTTTGTCAACCAAGTCATAATGCGTTACAAAACCCTCGTCTGAACTCTCTTGAATTATGTTCATGCCTTGTCTACTCTCTGAACGTAGTAAACCTTTATGGATAAATGAAGTATGCGTAGGATCTAAAAAATTTTCAATGCTATGCATAAAGTCACCCTCTATCTCTTTGATATGTCGGCTGTTAACAAAACCCTCTTCAAGTACAAAGGCTGACTCAAAACTTCTCTCTCCCTCTAATCGTACCCAAACCAAACCATCATGCTCAACAACTGAAAAAGCTTCCAAACTCACCTTCTTTGGACAAGCTCCCACACAACTGGGAACCTTACTAAGCTCACCCTCTTTGTCAAATGTCCAACCATGATAATGACATTGAAGTCCATCATCAAGCACCCTACCATTAGACAAAGCCACCCCTCGATGAGGACATTGGTTTTTAAAACACTTAACCCCATCACTGCTTCTAAAGAACACCAACTCTGTACCCAAAAGTGTTTTCCCTAAAGGCTTGGCTTTTAATTCTTTAGACTCAAATAACGGATACCAATACCTCTTTAACTTCTCAGCATTCACAACTTCAACCTTTTTAACAGAGGAGCATAAAAATACTTCGATAAAAAAGCAATCAATTGCCACCCCATACGCCGTCTAAAGCTCAAATGTTTGACCTTCACAAACATGTACTCCAACTCTGCCCTTGCCCCTCGCAAGGTTTTAAACTGAGGTGCACCCGAACTAAGATTCAGTAGACAGTCACGCTCCATCGCATAAGAAGTCGCAAAAATCATCAAACGTCTGTAAAGAGCCTCTTCTTGTTCATAACGCATATCATACCCCACAATGGGAACGGTAATAACCTTCGCTTCTTCCGTCATACCCACCACACCCACATAATCAATAGTTACCTTGTCTCTTAAAAGGTATAAGTCTAAAAGTTTCGCTTCCACTAACAACTGTAAATACTTCGCTGTAAACTGAATGTTATGCTCCGAATACTTCTCTAAATACAAAAAGCCATACAATGCTTCAGCTTGTTCAAAAGCTTTCACATCCTCAACCACTACTTTACAAAACTCAAAACGTTTATCACTTAAAAGCTTTTTATCATTAATAGTATTTCGATGCTTTCGCCACCTCTCTTTGTCATCAAAGATATACACTTGCCGAGAGACTATAAGCATCCAATCATTTTGACTTAAATGTTTAAAGAGTTTAGGGTTTTGAGTTATATTCACCGAACGAATTATCAAAGCATGTTCAGGATAACGCTCTATGGCTTCCTCTTCTAATGCTTCAACATCCAAACGCTCCCACTTCTTTGAAAAGAAGTTCGTAGACAACAGATAGTTATTTAGTGTCTGCGCTTTATCTATTTGGGTATATCGTAAAAAGGAAGCAAAGGTTGTAATGAGTAAACGTGAAAACCCTCTTTGAAGTTTTGACTCTATCTTTACTAATTCATCTTCGCTGTAGTCAATCAGGAGTGCATAGGGTGAAGCAACGTAAGAATTGGGTTTAACCCCATCAGTGATGGTTGTTATGATGAATTCATTTTCTATTTTGTAGAAGTCAAATTTGGTGTTTAGTTTTTTGATGAGTCGTGAAGGCTGACTCTTTGTAAAGATTTCATAGATGGCTTTTGAATAACTCATCTAATTATTTTTCAACCCTATCACCAGCCTTCTCATAAACTTCCATTTTATCCCGTTTACCAATAGCTATCAGATGAATCACAATCTCTTCTTCCAAAATCTGATAAACAACCCTATAGCGTTTATGGTCAAAGTACATCTTTTTTAAACCACTTAAATTCAAATTGTTTTTATTACCTAAATCAACTCCAAGTTCAGGGCTTTTCAGTATTTTCTTTAATGTCTTTGTAAATAAAATTTGAACCGAACGATTTAGCTTTTCTAACTCTTTTTCAGCTTCCGGATGAAACTTATAATCATACATAACTAATCATCCAACGATAAATTGAGTCTTTTTAAAACGTCTTTACCTTCGACATATTCCTCTTTAGGTGTTTGCATTCTTTCATTCACGGTTTGCATTAACTCCATATCTTCTAGTTTACGTACAGCCAATGCCATGCGTTCATACTCTTCAACCGATACAATAACAGCATTAAGTTTATTGTTCTTTAAAACACCTATTTTATCAAGAAGACCATTTTTAACTTTAGAGATATATTCTCCAAACTGCTTGGAAACTTCTGTGGCAGAAACAAGTTCATTTTGAGTATAAGCTATCATCCTAAAATCCTTTTAATTATATATGTAATTATACGGATAATTATACCTATATTTTTTAATTTTGTAAACTATCCATCAAACTCAATATCAAAAGTACTAGCAGACGTTATCTCTTTGCGATACATCACAGCCCGTTGTACCATCCCAAACATTGACAATGCTTGACCATAAAATGGCACACCTTCTAAAACATCTTTGGCTCGTTTGTAGTCATGATGCAACTGTTTAAATTCACCCTTCAGAAGTGCTTTAACTCCAAAAAGTGAATAAAGTGTTGTACTTACCCTATAGGCTGATGGCTGTTCTTTTGGTCTGTATTTAAAAACCTCATCTTCAAAAGTCAAGCCCTCACTCAACAAGTGTAAACCACTGGTAGCACGGGGGTTACACTCTAGTACATACAAATCTTTCCCATCATCTATAAAGTCAAAAGCAACCTGTCCTGTGTAATTCGTATCTTTAGCAAACTGAGCGATGAACTTATCTAAGCGTTCATCCACATAAGGTTCAAAATAAGTCGCAGCAGCCCCGTTGAGCAAATACATCGGTCGATATGCCACATGTGCTAAAAGCTCTCCATTTAAAACAAGCGCATAATTACAAACAGCCTCACCCACAATGCGTTCTTGTTGCACCCATGGGTAAGCTTCTGAGATTTCTATCTTCTCTATATTATTTTCCGTAATCTCTCGAATAACGCTGCGTCCAAACCGTGAATAGACAGGTTTTAAAATGCTATTTTCATCTAGCTCTATTTGCTCTTTAGAAGTCAACAATTTTGTTTGAGGTGCTTTAACATGCTCATTCAACTTCTGAAAAAAATTAAACTTATGATGCAATTCAAAAAGCAAGTCACTCTCTGGCATAAAGAAAAAAGTATCGGTCTGCATACCATCACGCACACGACTCAAATAAAAAAGGTCTTCACAATTTGGAATAACCCAATCCACTTGATTGATTAGTTCTATCATCTCTTTTTTATACTGCTCAAACGCTAAGCGTGGAGGAGAGACTTTAATGTATTTGGTATTGTTGTAGTACTTCGCAATGGGAAAGTTTAACGAATCGACTAACCAAACTTCATGTCCTGCTTTTCTAAACAGTCGTACCCACTCTATGGTGACAGGAGCTCTGGGACAGGTAATTAAGATTCTCATAACTGCTTCACCCTTCGTCGTTTATCAGTCAACTTTCCCATTTCATAAGCATCATAAACATGTTCTAAGCTCTCTAGCCCCTGTTCTACATAAAGCTTCTGAAGCGACTCCTCCACCTCATCTTTCATACTCAAAGGTTGCAGATAAACATGCAAAGCATCCTCTCTATGCTCCACAGCATACTCTTCTACTTTATCACTCGCTCGAATAATAGCTCGACGAACAAAGTCAGGAAACAGCAAATAAGGCACTCCATTTTTATCTTTGACATTCAATATATCGTCACAACGTCCCTCTATTTTTTTAAGCCTTGTAAAAACAGACCCACAAGCACATGGTTCTTTTTCTAAGACCAAAATATCATCTAATTTGTAACGAATCACAGGTTGAGAGGAACGAAAAAAGTCGGAAATAATGGGGCTAAAGCGTCCACTCTTCTCATCAATCCACTCTTTTTCAATGTAAACTCTGTCTTCATTTAGATGCAAGTTTCCCTCTTCACAAGTATGAGCCAAAAACCCCTCGGTACATTGATAAACCTGATGCACCTTTTGTGAAAAACGTTGACTTATCAACTCTTCATCCTCTTCTTCCAACACCTCTGCAACTGAGATAACCTTTTTAGGATTTATGGTCAAGTCATCAGATAATGCCAACAGCCGAAGCACCTGTGCAGGAGCAATTAAAATAGTCGGTTGCGTTGCATTTAACGTTTCTATATGCTCTTCTAAGGGTTGAAGTAAATCATAAAAAGAAAATTTAATAGCCAAAGAATTAACACTCTCATAAAGGTTCGAGTTGGCACGTAAGAAAAAGGCTATCTTATGTCTTTGAAGCAAAGGTTTAGGCAACATCCGTTTTAAAATATACCCAGCCCAACGTCTGCTCTCTTCTTCGGAGACTAAAAACAGCCCCCGACTACCACTCGTACCTGATGACAAACCAACTGAAATATAGCCTATTTTATTAGAAAAGTTTCGACTCTCTTCAGAAGCCAAAGCTACTTTAAATGCCTCATCTTTGCTAATGCCCACCGTATTAATAGTGTCAAAGTTCTCCATAAAAATCTTTTTATTGATAATGGGGAAATCTTCTAATTTTGTAGAGTTAGGGTAAAACCTGCTTCCATGAGTAGCCAAACGCTCGGCTAACTTCTCTTTTTGGTACGCCTTTAACGCTTCTTTACACGTAAAATCTTTAACCGACAAAAACTCTTTGACAATGCCAAGTTTTCTAAACATGCTCATACCATTCATGGGTTTTAGAACAATGCGTTGGGACCATTTTTAAAGTAGGATTATGACGATGAAGCTCTTTGAGTTTCCCTATCGTCTCATGATAAACCTTAGCATCTTTAAAAATTAAATGGGTCAAAATATTAGGTTTAACCCCCTTAGTTATGGCTTCTATGTCCCAAACAGCATCACTTACAAAAAAGGTATCATCCACCACCAAACCATACTGCCCATGAGCATGACCATCCAACTCGATGACATAAAATCTATCTTCCAACAGATACCCCTTTTCAAACGGAGCCAAAGCATCAGGTAAATCTACTTTGGGTAAATCTTCAATGTACGTCAAACGTTCTTCAAAGTCATCAGGTAACAGAGCAGGAAGCACGCCCATTTTGGTCTTAGAAAACCGAGACATCTTTCCCTTGGCAATATCATAAGCCTCTTTAGAACAATAAAGTTTAGCATCAGGAAAATCTTTTAACCCTCCAATATGATCAGCATGAAAATGAGAGATAAAAATGCTGTCTATCTTTTTGTCCATCATCTCCACCAAAGGCTTTTCTAATGTCACAGGAGTGGTAATGGCATAAAGTTTTTCAGGAAATTTTGCTGTAGCATCAAAAAAGTGTTTCCCATAACCTGTGTCAAAAAGTAGGTTTTTACCCTCATGCTCTATCAACGCAACCATGGCTGGGAATTTTATGGAAGAAAAACTCCCACCACGTTTCACCATGAACTCGGGGTGTTTGCAGTAGCCTACTTGGTAGAGGGTTATTTCAAACAACGTCCAATATCCTTATCAAAACTAACAATTTCAAAACCTTCTAATTTCTTTTTTGCACATAACAATGCATCAGCAAAGTCTATATTCTTGTCAGCATAAATTTCAAGAGCTTCAAATGTAACCAATTTATTTTCAGTATACAAATGCTTATATAAAAGTAGTTTTTTCAATGCAGAAGATATATCTTTCTTTTCAAGTTTATAAATTCTTTTTAAAACATAGATAACCTCTGCCAATATAAAATCCATTAACATAGCTTCTATTTTTCCACTTTCAATATCTCTAAATATTTCTATACTTTTTAAATAATGTTCTTCATGGTCTCGTGTTAAAAATCGAATAAGTACATTAGCATCCAATAAAACCTTAGATGCCATATTTTTTTCTCATCTCTTGCTCATAAGCATCTTCTACCATCGTATCAAAACTCTTATGCTCACCC
>CACVAR010000152.1 GCA_902727905.1 uncultured Sulfurovum sp.
GTTTTGATGCGTGTTTGATGGGGATGTTTGAAATCGCTTACCAACTTAGAAACCAAACAAATGTCATGGTCGCTTCACAACACTTAGAGCCAGCTAAGGGTTGGGATTATGAGAGGATTTTAAATGAATTGGATACCTCCAAACAGGCTAATGACATTGCAGAACAACTGATCTCCTTTCACGATGAACATCATACCAATGAAAAAAGAGATGTGACCAAATCGGCTATCGATACGGAAATTATAGAGGATGTGGCAGAAGCTTTGGATAGGTTCGCAGAGGTTTTGAGAGCATCACTCAAAGAAGGAGATGAGGAAGCAAATCGAAAAGAGTTGGAAATTACGCTTTCAAACAGTCAGTTTTTTCACCGAAAAGATTATGTGGATTTAATTGATTTTGTAGAAAAAGTCAAAAGTCGTTTAGCCATAGAGGCTGTGGAACCTCATGCTCAAAAATTATTGGAGTCTGTTAGAGAGATGGTGATAGCCAATCATACGATCGGGTATTATATGGAAGATGCGAATGGGCTATCTATCTATTTTCCTAAGTATCGACCTTTTGAAGAGATATTTACGATGTATGAAAAGTTAGATTTTGTAGCAGCCTGTCCTAATTGGGTTAAGTTATTGAAGTGGTATATTCTTGGGTTAAAATAAAATCGTTACTAAAAAAAGGAAAACAGATGTTAGAAGAAAATGCAACATTTTTAATTAAAAGTACTGAAAACAAAAGTTTTGGAACAGGTTTTTGTTTTGATTAAGATGAGGATGGTTCCTATATCTTAACGTGTCAACATGTTGTAGATGCATGTGGTGAAGACAGTTTATATATCAATGAGTATAAAGCAGAAGTCCAAAAATGTAGTGATGCAAACACTCTTATAGATTTAGCTGTGATATATGTAAAAAGGTTAGAAGCAATTCCTTTAAAACTCTCTTTACAGCCTATGGCAGTAGGAGTCTCTTTTAGTGTAAATGGGTTTAAATCCCATAAACCTAATGAGTATAAACTTGAATCCTTAGAAGGAAGTATCAAAAAAATCTCAAAGATTCATAGTGATAATGAAAGCATAGATACTTATGAACTCTCTATTGGTGATGATGATAAAATAGAAAAAGGCTATAGTGGTTCAGCCATAGTCTCTAAACAATCAAGACAGGTTATTGCAGTAGCGACAGATAGAGTTACGTCAGGTAAACAAGCTTATGCCATACCTCTAAAGTATCTAAAAGAGGTATGGCATGAATTTAATCCTAAACTTTTCAATACGGTTACTCCCTTTGTAGGTCTGAGTTCTTTTAATAAGGAAGATAAAAACTATTTCTTTGGTCGTGATGAGGAAGTTAAAGAGCTGATTAAAGCATTAAAGTTAACTGACATTACAATTATTATTGGAGATAGTGGTTCAGGAAAGAGTTCTTTTGCAAAAGCAGGGGTTATATCTACTTATATAGATGATAGCAATAATCCAAACCTCTATGTCATAGAGATGAGACCAGCTCGAAATCCTTTTGTGGAGTTGGCACGTTTTATTACTAAGGTATGTAATACGTTAGATTACAGCCAAGCTGATATTGGGTACTTTATTGACAAAGTTAAATCGGAAGAACCCCAAGCCATTCAGAGTGTTTTTGAACAACTTTATAAAGAAGACAACTCTGAGCTTGTGCTTTATGTGGATCAATTTGAAGAGCTTTTTACGATGTGCGACGACAAAACTCAAAAAAAGTTTATTGAGTTGCTTCTTTTTCTTTTAGAACATCAAAACAATTATTTATCGATTAAAATTTTATTAACCATGAGAAGAGATTACTATAATCTTTTACGAGAGTATCATGCTTTTTTTAAGGTGATTGAGACAGAGACATATCTCCTGAGACGGATGAAGGATGAGCAGTTAAAAGAAGTTATTGAGAAACCTTTAGAGATGCTTTCTGTTAATCCAAGTGAAATTGAGCAGTTGAGTAATATTATTTTATGGGATTTAGGAGATGAAGCAAAAGAAATCACCCTGTTACAAATTGCACTTACAGAGATATGGTTACATAGAGCAGAGTATAACCATGATATTTTAGAAGCCTACGTAGGGATAGGAAGAGTCACAGGAGCATTAAGCTTTTTAGCGACCAATACTTTAGAGGGTTTGAGTGAAAAAGAGCAAGAACTCTTTAAATATATCTTTATTCGGATAGTTAAGTTTAATGACATTGGAGGGATTACCAGACGTTTAGCAGATAGAGATGAGTTTTCTGATGAAGCATGGGCATTGGTACAAAAGTTGGCTTCCATCTACAGTGCACATCAAGACCAACAGAGTCAGCTAGGTCGTTTGTTAAAGCTTAAATCTTCTAATACCAAAGACGATGAGGTTATAGAACTGGTTCATGAAGCCTTAACGACTCAGTGGGCGACGTATGTTAATTGGATTAAAACTGTAAATAAGGAAAATCGTAAACGAATTCACAATGTCCTTATAGACAAAAGTAAAGAGTACAAAAAGAACCCTGAATCTAAACATTTACTCTCAGGGTATGCGTTAGAAGAGAGTAGAAAGCTTTTAGATGAAGAGTATCGACCGTATCTTTCAAAGTTTGAAAAAGAGTTCATAGAAAAGAGTAATAAAAATGAAGCGAGGATTATTTTTTGGAAACGTTTTGGGATTTCAACCTTGGTAGCTCTGTGTATGTTAAGTTTATATTTATGGCATCATTCTGACAAGCAAAAAAAGATAGTCAATGAATCTTTATATCAAAGTAATATACAAAAAGGAGTGATATATAGAGACTACTCTAACGAGCCATTAAAAAGTAAATTGGTTTTTGCAAATGTCGTGAAAAATAGTGTATCATCACAACAAGAAGAGAATGCAAAAATTCTTTATAGACCTATTTTGAATGATAAAATTATTTTGGAAAACTTTTTTGAAGAATACTTATCTAATGTCTTATGGAATAAAGATAAAAGTATGGTTGTGACTAATGGGCATAGAGATACTCCTGAAACAAATTCTATTTTGCTTTGGAATACTAACAATGGGAAGTTATTAAGAGAGTTTGAACAAGATACAGTTGTTGAAGGAATAATACTTAATAAAAAAGAAACAAAAATACTTTCATGGAATAACAATAATGTGATGAACCTTTGGAATCTCAAGGATGGAAAGTCGTTACAAACTTTGGAACACAATTTTACTCTTAAAGGTGTTACTTTTAGTAATAGTGAACAAGAAATACTCTTTTGGGATGATAATAATCGAAGTTATGTATATGATATTAAGAGTAAGAATCTATTAAACTCATTCCAGTTTGAGATGAGAATAGAAGGTATGTTTAAAGAGCAAGAAAAGGTTGTTATTTGGGGAGATCATAATGCGACAATTTTCAACGTTATGAATAATAAAAGTATGTATAGGTTAAATGGAATAGGATGGTCTTCAAAAGTCACTTTAAATTCAGCAAAAAATAAAATATTTTTTTGGGATAGCACTTCATTAAAAGTTTGGAATTTTGATACAGGTAAATTTATAAGAGAGATAGAATACATTCATTTGTTAGTCAATCAAGATAAGAGTTTAATGTTTTTATCGAATGAAGACTCATTACAGTTATGGGATATAAATAGTCTAAAAATGGTGTATGACTTCAAAGAAAAAAATATTCGTCACTTTGTATTAAGTAAAGATGAGAATAAAGTTTTTTTGTCTACACAAAATAATTTTGTAAAGATTTTAGACTTGAAAGAGAAGAAAGTTATCCAAACTTTTGAAGATAGTAGTGATATAAAAGGCTTTATATTTAATGAAGATGAGACAAGAATTCTTTCATGGAATGAAAATAATCTTTTACGGGTTTGGGATGTCCAAAATGGAAAAGTTTTACAACGTTTTCAGCATGACTCACGTGTTAAAGGTGCAATATTAAATAAGGAAAAAACAAAGATGCTCTCTTGGACACAGAATGACAATATAAAGTTATGGGATATAGAACGTGGTAAATTACTAGCTGTTTTACATCATGAAGATATTGAAAAAGCTAGGTTCAGTAATAACTCAGATAAGATTATTTCTTGGGCATTATATGGAGATATGAAATTTTGGGATATAAGTAGCAATAAAGTAATTGACATCTTAAAAGATAATTTCAATACCTCAAGTATGGTATTTAGTAAAAATAAATCTAAAAATTTGTTTTGGAATAATGACTATATAGAACTTTGGGATTTGCGTACAGGTAAAACACTACAAACATTGGAAGACATTAATACCAGTTTGATAAGAAATATTGTATTAAGTTATGATGAGAAAAAAATAATTCTTTGGGATGATGAGCATATTGAGGTTAGAAATGTACAAAGTGGAAAAGTTTTATGGAACTTTAAACATGATAGTTCTATCCAAGGACTTGTCTTTAATCAAGACAATACACAAGTTGTTTCTTGGGATTATAATAATTCTATGAGGTTATGGAGCCTTGATAATGGGAAACTTTTACATTCTTTTGAACATCATCAGGTTGAAAAAGTAAGATTTAGTGAAGATGAAACAAAAATGTTATCTTGGAGTTCTTGGGGTAATCAAAAAACATGGAAAGTTAATAGTGGTGAACTTTTAGAAGAACTAGAACATAACACTGGCTTCTATAGTGGTAAAGTTCTCTTTAAAAATAATAAGAAAACTTTAGTTTATTATACGGATACAATTAGTATTGGTAATATATTTGGTTATAGAGATTTAGTGAGATTTGAACATAAAAAAGTAGAAGGGGTAAAACTTAGTAAAAATGAAACAAAAATTTTGTCTTGGAGTAATAGTAGTATAAAGGTTCAATATCCTTATAGTGGTATCGAATTAGCAATGTTTAAACATCTTGGAGTTCAAGAAGCTTTTTTTAATGAAGATGAAACAAGAGTTTTGTCTTGGAGTACTAGAAGTATTAAACTATGGGATATAGAAAGTGGGCAATTATTACTGAAAATAAAAGATAATAATATTAAGGGAGCTATTTTGAGTGAAGGTGAAAAAATGGTTTATTTTTGGACGAAGACACAAATGAAAAAATATGCCTTTTATCCAGAATATAATATAGATAAACAATATTATCCTCTAAAGACGCAAGTTGAAACAGGAGTATTTTTACTCCCATCAGGAGAAATTAGAAGACTATCTAAAGATGAATGGTTAAAGAAAAAAAATCAATATGAAAAGATGAGTGGTAATTTACATCAATGAATATAAATTTAGTTTTTTTCATAAGGATTGGTATAAATCAATAATGCTACCAACATACCTGAACCAAAAATGATGATATCATCCAGTGTTGTACAGATTGCATGTTCTACAGTAGGTCCTAAAATGAGGGTTATTGGCAAAAAGAAAAATGTTGTGTAAACATAAGCTTTTTTTGCCCAAACTTTTTTGAAGAGAAGACTAATCAGTGCGACTAAATTAATAAGGAGTAGAATCAGTACACCTACTATAAAGATTATGGCTGGTGTTGAATTATTTTCAAAGATAGACTCTTCTTGCAAGAGGTACTCTTGTAATATTGGAGGTAGAAGTTCATCTACAGGATATGAAAAAGCCACAATAAATAATGTAAAAGCAAAAACTTGTATAAAGACTAAAATTTTTAGATGAGTAAATTTATTCATAAGGGATTCCTTTGGTATAGATTATACATGAATCTAAATTAGTATTGATTAACAAAAGCTTCAAAAAGGAAATTTTATGAATCAAACAATCCTACTAATCTACATGGCAGCCGACAACAACCTAGACACATTCGCAGAAAAAGACCTAGAGACCATCAAAAGAGCATCATACGACTCAAACATAAACATCGTAGTGCAATTTGACCGTAATAAGTTTGTTGACCAAGCTAATACCATTCGTATGAGTATTAAAAATGGTGAGCTACTTGAAGAAAAGGATTTAGGTGAAACAAATACTGGTGACCCTGAAGTTTTGAAATCTTTTATTGAAGCGTCGGTTGGGGCTTATCCTTCTGATAAACTCATTGTTATTTTATGGTCACATGGTTCAGGGGTGGATGATCGTGATGTTTATGATACCGAGAGCATTCGAGAACGTTATTTTGTTCCTCCTACAGAAATAGAAGAAATAGCTCTAGGTTTTGATGATACAGCGCAGGACTTTTTAGACAACTTAGAACTTCAAAAAGCATTAGACGTTTCAGTTAACATAGATGTACTTGGATTTGATGCTTGTCTTATGGGGATGTTTGAAATACTTTACCAGTTAAAAGAACAAACATCTGTGATGGTGGCTTCACAACATTTAGAACCAGCTTCAGGGTGGGACTATCAACGTATTTTACATGAGTTAGACACGTCTGCTACAGCTTCTAGTATGG
>CACVAR010000153.1 GCA_902727905.1 uncultured Sulfurovum sp.
CTATAATCGCGAATAAAAATAATTATAATTTTGGAGCTGGTTTATGGTGAAACATATCGTAATGTTCGACTTTAAAGATGAGAATAAAAAAGAGAATTTAGAGAAAGCAAAAGAGATGCTTGAAGCATTGTTAGAGAGTATTCCAACATTAAAAAGTATGGAAGTTGGTATTAACTTTTCGCAAGAAGATAGAGCAATGGATTTAAGTCTTTATTCTGAGTTTGAAGACAAAACTGGACTTGAAGCTTATGCTATTCATCCTGCACATCTTGAAGTAGTGACATTTATAAAATCTGTGGCAACAGCCTCTAAAGTTTCTGATTACACAATCTAAGCATGAAAAAATACAAAATTGAAGCCTTTGAAAATCTAGTGTCAGCTTTTCAAGAATTGCCAAGTATTGGTAAAAAGTCTGCCATACGTATGGCGTACAACATTGTTATGGAAGACAGTTTTGCTGGAATGAAATTGGCTCATGCCATAGAAGAGGGTGTCAATAATATTCAACGCTGTAAGAAGTGTCATAATATGAGTGAAGATGAACTCTGTTTTATCTGTTCAGATGAGTTTCGAGATACTTCGACCCTTTGTATTGTTCAGTCTGCAAAAGATATTATAACGATAGAAGAGAGTGGGCAATATAAGGGTATTTACTATATTGTGACACAGCTAAGTGATTTAGATGAGTATCATTTACGT
This sequence comes from uncultured Sulfurovum sp., assembly GCA_902727905.1. Lineage (GTDB taxonomy): Bacteria > Campylobacterota > Campylobacteria > Campylobacterales > Sulfurovaceae > UBA1140. The sequence continues at coordinate 700 of CACVAR010000153.1, forward strand.
GATGCTGTTAAAGGGGTAGAAGAGGTTATTTTTGCTTTTCCCCCTTCGCTTGCTACGGATACCATGATACTTTACATAGAAGATAAATTAGCCAACAAAGAGATTTGTTTCTCAAAAATTGCCCAAGGTGTACCAACAGGTGTTGAACTTGACAACATAGATGTGGTTTCGCTTACTAGAGCCATGGAATCTCGTGTAAAAATTTAGGAGAAGAGATGAAAAATATAGTTTTAGCAATGAATGCCATTGTGCTTATATTGACGTTGTCAATAGTAATTTTACCAAAGCTTTGGATGGTTTCGGTTGTTGGTGGAGCTGATGGCTTAAAAGGTATTTCATTTCCTATCATCTGGACGGTTTATGCTGTAACTGTTTTCATAACAGCTGGTTTTACTTTCTCATGGTTAGTAAAGAGTGGAAGATAGATGAAGCGAATTTTATGGGGTATAGCGAAGCCTCTACTGATGCTTTATGTGATTGGTGGAATTTTACTTTTTATTTTACAGAGAGATCTACTTTACAAACCCTCTGAAAAAGTTGAACATGCGTATAAAGAAGAGATTATCCATTATGATGATCAAAAACTTCGAATGATTGTCTTAAACGAAGGCAAAGAGAAAGCCATCATCTACTTTGGTGGAAACAGTGAGTCTGTACTTTCAACAGCCAAAAAAAGAGCCGAAGCATTTGCTAACTACACGGTATACTTAGTAAACTACCGAGGTTTTGGTGGTAGCACCGGTAAAGCCACACAAACAGCACTTTATGCTGATGCCTTGGTACAATATGATGCTGTAAAAGCGAAGCACAAAGAAGTTCATCTCATGGGAAGAAGTTTAGGCTCAGGTGTTTCTACCTATGTTGCATCAAAAAGAGATGTGTCAAAAATAGCACTCATAACCCCATACGACTCAGTAGTCAACGTAGCTCAATCCAAATACCCAATGTACCCCATAGACCTCATTTTAAAAGACAAGTTTAACAGTGTTCAAAACCTCTCCATGGTGAAAGATACAAAAGTATTAATTGTCATGGCAGAAGGTGATGAGATAATCCCCAATGAACATAGCTATGCTTTAGTCGATTCAATTGCTAAAGAGAATGTTCAAGTTGAGGTTATCAAAGGGCAAAGTCATAACAGTATCTCTCATGCTGAGAGTTACTTTGGGGTTTTGAATGGGTTTTTTGAGTAGGAAGAAAGTTTACTCATTTAAGCTAAAATGGTTATAATGACTATAAAGGAGTTTTCATGCAAGTTGTAACAGCCTCAGAGATAAAACAAAACAGTACGATTTTACAAAACGCTCTTAGAGATGATATGTTGGTGACCAAAAGAGATAAACCATTTGTTGTGGTACTTGACTTTAAACGTTATGAAGAACTTATTGCTAGAGAGAAACAACAAAAAAGTAGTAATTGGATAGATGATACCTTTGCCTCTATGTCAGAAGAAGAATCAGAAGATTTACTAGAAGTAATCAAAAAAAATAGAGTTAATAAAGAGACAGATATATGGTCTTAGATACCGATACAATTTCTTATTTCTTAAGAGGCAATGAATCGGTTAAAGCAAAAATTATTGAACATCAAAAAGAGCTTGCTTCTACTACGGTTAACTATAGTGAGCTTATTTATGGTTTAACGAAAAAAGACAGTAAAAAGTATTTGCCTAAAGTTGAACTTATTTTTGAAAATATTAAGTTGTATAGTTTTGACAAAAAATCAGCACGTACGTTTGGCATATTGAAAGCACAAATGCAAAAAGAGGGCATTGTTGTGGCTGACATGGATTTGATGATAGCCAGTATAGCTTTGACTTATGATGAGGTTTTGATTTCAAATAATATAAAGCATTTTTCTAAAGTAGCAGGGTTATGTGTTGAAACTTGGGTTGAGTAGGTTTTCTCTTTTTATCAAATATAGATTTAGAATGAAGAGTAGAAAAAATTTCATTGGTGCTTCTCTTTCTCAATATACGAATAAATCATTAATTGAAAATGAAGATAGAGGATGGAAACAACATATAGAAGAAAAGCATAAAGTATCATTTTGATATAATCATTAAAAGAGCAAATAAAAAGGAGTTTTCATGCAGTTAAATATTCATATAGATGACAGACATCTTCAAGATAAAATTACAGAATATATGTCTAGTAAGCATATACAAGCTAATGATTTTATGGTAGAACTTCTTGAACATTTTTTTCATAAAGAAGATACTGTTTTAAAGTATAACACAAAAGAGGCCAATGAAGTAGCTAAAGTTATTGATTTTGATTTAGAGAGTCAATCAAATTATAAACTATTTGAAGATGTAGAGGATGTTGCTAGTTATTCTAAAGAGCTGAGAAAAAATGCTTGGAAATAAGAAAGTTTTTATAGACACTTGTGTTGTTATTGAGTTTTTAAAAGAGAATTTAGAATTACATAAATCAAACTGCTATATCAATCATATTGTACTTCAACTTGTTTAATTCATAAGCTTCCTATCGCTACCTATACTATTAAAGACTTTAAATATATTCCTAGTTTAGAGATAGTTTAGTAGGGTGCTGTTTTCAACGCACCGTTATTAAAAACTTGAATAAAGAAAAAGTTTCGCCGAAAGGCTTAGTGAAAAGAGGGGATGAATGAATAGAGATCTTTATTATAGTTATATTGATGAAAAATTACATATTTTGGCTCATAGAATAACCACGAATGGTAAACTTAATATGTTACATTTACATCTACATTCTGAAAACTTTTATCTACATTTCTTCAATTTACTTTATGGCTATAATCTTGAAAATCTTAATGATGTTTCTCAAAATGTTGAAGCAATAGATTTGATTGACTATCAAAAGAAAGTTATGATTCAAGTTTCTTCAACTTCGACTAAACAAAAAATTGAGTCTGCTTTAAATAAAGATAAATTAAAAGAGTATGTTGGTTATGAGTTTAAATTTATTTCTATAGCTAAGGATGCAACTGACTTACGAGGGAAGACATATAAAAATCCTAACTCAATCAAATTTGACCCACCAAAAGATATTTATGATATTCGTTTTTTTTTAAATACGATCTCATCATTAGATATTGAGAAACTAAAAAAAATTCATGATTTTATTCATCAGGAGTTAGGGGATGGAAATCAAAATAGATTTACTCCTAATATATTAAAAGACAAATATTTAAACAAGTTTAATGAAATCAAATTATTAATTAATAGTACATCAAAACCTATAGAACACATTTTTATAAATCTAGCCATTATCAAAGATAAAAAAGAAAAAAAAGAAAATAATAAACTGATTTCCAGAGATGCTTTTTTAAGTTCTTACGAAGAGATACATAAACCAAAAGAACCTATAGAGATTAAAGACTTAATCGATACATCAAAAAAATCACTTATCTATGGAAAAGCTGGAATAGGAAAAACGACACTTTGTAAATATATTTCTTATATGTGGGCTAAAGGTGAACTTTATCAAGAGTTTGAGTATGTCATTTATATTTCACTTCGAGAATGGAAGAATAGAGGGTTAAAGGGAGCTATAAAAGATAATTACTATAGTCAAGATGATGAAGATATAACACTTGATATAAAAGACAAATCCCAAAATATACTTTTTTTATTTGATGGGTATGATGAGTTAGACTCTGATAGAAAAAAGCTTTTAAGAGATGAGATAGATAAATATTCTTTAACCGACTACATCATAACAACTCGTCCTTATGGGTATCAAAGAAGTGACTTTAGAGTTGATGAACAGTTTGAGACGATTGGTTTTACTGATGAAAATGTAGATAATTATATAGACAATTTTTTTGATAAAGATGCTAATAAAAAATCTCAGTCTTTAAAGAGTTATTTAGAAAGTAATATCAGTATTAAACATATTGCTTATATTCCTTTGATGTTGGAGATGATTTGTTCTTTATGGGATAAAGAAGAGTTGGATAATAATTTGACAATGACAGAGCTTTATAGTGAGTCTATTGAAAATATGTTTTTTGAATATACAGAGAAAAATGGAACAGCTTACATTCAAGATAAAGAAGAAGAGATATTTAATTATTTAGGAAAAATTGCATTTGAGGGACTAAAACAACAAACTATTCTTTTAGATAAAAATATTATAAAAGAGAAACGAACATTTTTTAGTGATTATGTATTAAAAGCAGGGTTTTTAAATGATGGAGAAGCAAAAAATAGTAACCCCTTACGAAATAGTTACCAATTTCCTCATTTAACTTTTCAAGAATATTTTGCTGCTCTTTATGTCTCTAATCTCTCACAAGAAGAACAGAGTGAAATTATACGAGATTGGAAATTTTATCCTCATATGCAGATGTTTTTTGCTTTTTGGGGTGGGTTGATTGAGGATAAGGAGTTTTTGATTGGTGGGATTCAGAGTGAGCCTAAGGACTTAATTGGGTTTTTTGAGTTTGATTTAGTTTTAAGAGTTAGTGAAGAGGTAGATAAAAAACTAACTAAAGATTTTTTATTTTGGGTTGAGCATCTCAGCCAAAAGATAGATTCTGATTATAAACATTTTATAGATAATTTTTTTATAAAATTAAATAGTTTAGATAAAATCTTTGTAGAAGAAGTTTTGAAAAATTTTAGTCTATTCAAAGACAATATTTTAATGTATATTATTGATAAAATAATTCTAATAGGTTATGAGAATGAGATGATAATGAATTTATTATTAGATTTTGTGTATACAGACACTTCTAATAATAGCAAAGCATTAGTTGGATATTCATTAGTATTTCATGAGTTTAAAAATATTTGTATTGACTATGATGAATTAGAGGAATATTTAGATGATGTTGCTTTTGAGTATAGTGATAAATATTTTATGGGTTTTGCTGGCTATGAAGCATATAAAAGTATAGAAGAGTTAGAAGATATATGTGAATTAACTTCTAATTTGGAAGAGATTTTAAGTAAGTATGATGATTATTATCCCATTATTAATTTAATAACTAATGAAAATGTAGATTTTAAAGATTTGATGGGACTAATTGATGGTAAAAGATTTTTACAAGAGCTTATCACTCTTGTAACTGTAGAAAATATTTATGACTATTTTTTATATAAAAAATTTCCACTTTTTATTATAAATAAAAAACTTTTGACTATAGAAAACGGAAATCAAATAAGCACTCAAATAGAAGTAGATGAAGTAAGACTTAATGAGATAAGAATGCTACATAAAGGAGATTCTTTAGATGATTGACTCCAATAGACATTCCCAAGTTGGAGTGTGGAAACAAGGGCAAAGCTCTGTAAAGGCTGATTGTTATCACACTATTTATTTAAAGTTCAAAATAGATTTTTTCTTCATACCTAGTATTGGGAGGATGGTAATTACCTTCTACGGTATTTTAAGCCTTACGGCGAAACTATATTTCATACCAATTTTATTTAACGGTGCGTTGAAAACAGCACCCTACAAAAATATTACAAAATGACATACTTTAAACAAAAAATATTTTTTAATGTTAAAATTATGAAAAGCTATAAAGGTATTAATAATGTCTAAAATCCAAACAACAGAATATAAAGAATTTATAAAAAGAATTAAAGTAAAAGCACAACAAGCTCAGATAAAAGCATCAGTTCGTGTAAATAGTACAT
>CACVAR010000154.1 GCA_902727905.1 uncultured Sulfurovum sp.
GGTGTAAGTTCACTAAAATCAGCCCTTGATGCTAACGCCGATTTTGATTGATGAAGAATATTGTCTGAGTACGCTTTATACCCTTGGTTCTTCCACGCTTTGGGTGTCATTCCAAAACGCTCCTTAAAAACCTTTATAAAAGACGACTGAGAACTATAGCCACACTCATTTGCCACATCGGATATGGTGGAGTATTTATTGGTTAAAAGCATACTCGCAGCTTTTTGAAGCCGTATGGACTTAATGCTTTCATAAATGTTTTTACCAAATGCCTCTTTGAAGATTCGATGCATGTGAAATTTACTGACCCCCAAGGTATTACTTAACTCCTGAATGTCTATATGCGTTTCAATGTGCGTATAAATATAGTACATCATATCATTGGCAATCTTGGTTCTTTTTTGCAAAGTTTCTTTTTTCATAACCTAAGTATAGCATAAGCATAGCATTTTTTAGACAAATATGAACAATTTATTTAGCACTAAAGAACAATAAAAAAGACACAAATTATGAAGAAATCGCCTTAGTAATTCTCATATAATGTCAAATACTCAATCTAAGGAATTTAAAAATGAAACAAATAAATAAGATTCTCATTGCCAACCGTGGTGAGATTGCCCTAAGAGTTATTCGTGCTTGTAAAGAACTTCATATTCAAAGTGTCGCCATCTATTCAGAGGTAGACCATGAAGGGGTATGGGTTAAAAAAGCCGATGAAAGTGTTGAAATTAAAGGTGATGTCATACAAACTTATCTTAATTATGACCATATTATTAAACTTGCAAAAAAACATAAATGTGATGCCATTCACCCTGGTTATGGATTTCTATCTGAAAATGCTGAGTTTGCAAAAGCATGTCAACAAAATGGGATTATCTTTATTGGTCCTAAACCAGAACACATCGCACTGTTTGGAGACAAAATAGCCTCTAAAAATGCCATGAAAGAGATAGGTGTTCCTGTTATTGAAGGTACAGAAGAAGCCATTATAGATAGAGAAAAAGCTGCAAAGATAGCTGAACAAATAGGTTTTCCTGTCATTATTAAAGCAGCATTTGGTGGTGGTGGAAGAGGTATGCGTATTGTCCACAAAGCTAAAGAGTTCAATGCCATGTTTGAAAGTGCCACAGCTGAAGCGTTAAAGTTTTTTGGAAATGCTGATATGTTTGTTGAAAAATATGTACTCAATCCAAGACATATAGAGGTACAAGTTATTGCAGACAAATACGGTAATGTCGTACACTTAGGAGACAGAGATTGTTCCATTCAGAGAAGACACCAAAAAGTTATTGAAATAGCCCCTTCACCTTTACTTTCTAACGAGGTACGTAAAGAGCTTTACCGTATTGCCACCAAAGCCATGTTCAAACTGGGGTATGAAAGTGTGGGAACCATTGAGTTTTTACTGGATGAAGAAGATAACATCTATTTTATTGAGATGAATACACGTGTACAAGTTGAACACCCTGTTACTGAAATTGTAACTGGTATTGATATTATTCAACGTATGATTGAAATTGCTGCTGGTGATAAACTCAAATTCTTACAAGAAGAGATTCAGTTCAGAGGATATGCTATTGAATTTAGAATCAATGCTGAAAATCCAGAAAAGAACTTTATGCCTTCTGTTGGGACAGTCGAGACTTATATCACACCTGGTGGTCCGGGTGTAAGACTCGATACCATGCTTTACTCAGGCTATACCATACCTTCAAATTATGATTCTATGATAGGTAAAGTCATTGTTTGGGCGCTTGATTGGGAAGGAGCTGTCAACAAAGCAAGAAGAGCGCTTGATGAGTTTATTATAGAAGGTTTTCCAACCAATATTCCATTGCATCAGCATATTGTGGAAGATCAAGACTTTCAAGATGGAAAATTCACAACCAACTATCTCGATACAAAGCTTCCTCAGTTTAATGTTAGAAATGCAGATACCGTAAAAGAGGAAGAGAAAAAGAAAGCATCTATCTTTGGAAATTTCTTATATTAATTCTTATGAGAGTTCGCTTTAAAAGCGAGTTCTCTAACCCATCTCTCTAAATTTTTAAACTAACATTTTCTCCCTATTAAAAAATTTCTTTTACTTATAAAATGTCCTTATTAAAAGTACGAAAGGAAGTATAAATGTCACATATTCCAGAGCAACTAAGAGGTCTTTATGTTATTAGTGATGACACTTTAACACCAAATGAAACCATTATAGAACAAATAACCGAAGCACTTCAAGGTGGAGCAACGATTGTCCAACTCCGTAACAAAAAAGGGACACTTGAAGAGATTAAATCACTTAGCATTACCATTCAAGAGCTATGTCACAAACACAATGCCCTTTTTATACTCAATGACAAAATAGACTTGGCAATTGAACTGGGTGTTGATGGACTGCATATTGGCAAAAGTGACCATCATCGTTTTGAAGAGATTCGTAAAGAGTTTAAAGGGGTATTAGGTGTCTCTTGTTATAACTCTATTGACATGGCAAAAGATTTTGAAAGACTGGGTGCAGACTATGCTGCTTTTGGTTCATTTTTCCATTCAGCAACCAAACCCAACTCAAATGTTATCGAGATGAACATACTTAAAACAGCACAAGAAGAACTGAACATCCCTGTTTGCGCTATTGGAGGTATTAACCTTGAGAATGTAGACCAGATACTTGAGTATAAACCTCAAATGGTATCGGTCATTAACGACATTTGGACAGCTAAAGACATTCAAGAAAAAGCACAAAACTATACAAATCATTTAGAAGGAAAAAATATGAAATTATCAATTGCACTGGAGTGGTTTTTAAACCCTGATCATTTACCTATTGTTGCTGGGATCCAAACAGGAAAATACAAAGATGTTGGTTTAGACATAGACCTCATCGAACCAGAAGAGCATTATGATGGATTTGACCTTTTAGAAAAAGGTCAAATTGACATACATATTAATGAGCCTCTGCATCTTTTTGAGCACCATTTTGATGGTATTAAATCTTTAGGATGTTATTTTGAAACCCATGGTGGGGTTATGATTCGTCAATCAAGTGTGGAAAAACTACGTAACAATGAACCAATTCGTATCACAACACCTGCCTCAAATCCAATTACCAATACCATTGGATTTGAAATTTTAAAGCGTTATGCTGACAAAGAAGGTTTTGCTTTAGAGAAAGAAAACGTAGACTTTATAGAGACAGATTTTTACCATATTAAAAACATGAAAGAGCAAGATTTTGATGGTGCTTGGTTATGTTTCTACAACTTTGAGGGTATAGAAGCTGAACATGAAGGCTTTGAAAACCTATTTGTAGACCAACGCATCTCTCCTTATCCAAACTTTTCTGCATTGGAACTCATGACAAGTGAAGAGACCTTAAATGAAAAAAGAGAAGCCATAGATAAATTTATAGCTGTAACCAATGAGATGACACGTTACTGTCAAAAAAACAGTGAGTTTGCCAAAACAGTTTTCTATGACTACAGTAAACAAGAGAAGTCAGAGCTAATGGATAAAATTATTGATGACACTTTAGAACGTTTTGAATACTTAAAAAGTGATGCAACACGTTGGAGAGAGTTGGCTGACTTTTTAGATGAACTTGACATTGTTAAGTTAGATAACACAGCCTATGACAAAATTTGGTAATGAACCATGAATATAGCTATTATAGGTGCAGGTTTCTCTGGGAGTTACCTCGCACATAAACTGCATGCAAAAGGTCACGATGTAAGTCTATTTGAAAAGTCAAGAGGTGTTGGAGGACGAATGGCAACACGTTACATGGAAAACACACAAGTTAACCATGGCTGTAATACCATTCAAACAACCGTCAAAGAGTTTCAATCATTCTGTGATTCAATGGTAGAAAAAAATCTTTTAGAAAAAAAAGAACAAAACGCTTACACAGCTACTAGCATAAACGGTATGCTAAAGTATTTAACTAAAGATATCCATTTAGAGAGAAATACACTTATTACAAGTATTAACTATGATAATCAGCAATATACTTTAAAAGATAATAACAATTATGCTTACAAAGGCTTTGACTTTTTAATACTCACCATACCTTCAGCTCAAATTTTAAATCTCGACTTTGAGATTGATAAAAACTTAGCAGATAAATTAGCCCAAGTTCATTATGACAGTGTGGCAACACTGGTATTGACAGGAAAGAACATTGCAGAGTTAGACAAGATTCAACTCTCTAAAATGAAGCATCTCAAAAAACTTTATGCTCCAAAAGACAATACTTACGTCATACAAATGGATAGAGACTTTTCTAAAAAGTATAGACATTTAAATAAAAACTCCATTACCCCATACATTGTCCAAGAGATTCAAAGAGTTGTACCAAACTTTAAACTTTATAATTATGAATACTTTAGCCATTTATGGAAGTATGGATTGACAAGTAAAACACTTGACTTGCCTTATGTTTATAAGCAACAAGAAAACTATGCTATTTGTGGCGACTGGCTTATGGGAGACAGCGTCGAAGATGCGTTTATGAGTGTTGAAAACTTTATGACTTTAGAAAGTGATTTTTTAGAAAGCAATTTTATGCATCTAAAAGAATTGGTGTAAGCTCATAGCTTATCACCAAGGACCTTCAAAACGAGATGGTTTATGAGATACCTTTTGCTTGTGTTTGGTCTTACGACCCGACACACGTTTTCGCCAACGTCGATAGGCTTTTTTAGAGAGTAGCTTTCGCATTTTACGTTGAAGTTGATTATTGGTTAAACCATATTGTTCATAAATAGTATCAAAAGTCATTCTGTCTTGCCAACTCATTTCAATCAATCGATTTAAATCAAACTCTTCATACTTAAGATTACGTTTTTTAGATGACAAATCCTTTTTAGGTTCATAGTGTTCTGTATAATAAAAATCATACTGATCTCCTAAAATCCTTTTGGCTTGTTTTTCAAACACTTGTTCTCTACGTAACATGTTCATTAATTCTATTTTGCCTTGCTCTTCATATTTATCGACCAAAGAGAAAAGAATTTCATTAGAAATGATGTCATAGTTAAAATACTCCGAACTTTCATCAATAAGTAAAGAGGAAAAAACATCAAAAGGGTGTAACTCAATGTCAAACAATTCTAAGGTCAACATCTTAACCTCGTAAGTAGAGTCTCGACTGTCCATTGGTTCTTGTATAAGTTCATGTGTACCCAGTTGAAACGCTGTTAACTTGTCACCATAAGCACAACCTGTATCGATGCCGTAAAAATTATCTCCTTCTAAAACTTCATCAAAAACACAATGACCAAATACATTGATTTTATCATGCTTTACTGTTTTAATGGGTCTGTTTTTATAGTAACGATTGCTTAAAAACTCTAGTTCATAATTTGGATTATCTCGATGTTCATAATATTCCAAAGCAAAACCATGCGTAATGAAGTAATCTTCAATTTCAATGTACAAAGGAAGTGAGTTTAGCCATGCTACATGAGTGTTTACCAGCTCTCTAGCGTTCTTATAATTCTCAATGGTATTTAATCCACCAAAACGTTTATCATAACTCCATTGCACCTCAGAGGTCTCATCTAAACTCTCTTGTAAATATTTCACCATTAAGTCATCATGATTTCCTTTGATGGCTTGATACTTGTTGTCCATCACAAAACGAATAACATCTTTTGAAAAGTCTCCTTTATCACAAAGGTCACCCACAAAAATGAGTTCAGCATCCTTAGGCAGTCTTTTTACCAAGTTCATTAAGGTATGGTAGCAACCATGCACATCACCAATGACAAAGGTATTTTCTAGTTTTTTTATTTCCATGCTAGTAATATAGAGTATTTTGAAATGTTTTTGTATTTGTTTTATGTCATTTCATCCATAAACCCTTTAGAAATACCCTACTAAAAGACATCAAATAGCGTTATAATAAAAGAAACAAAACAACAAGGATATCTCATGTTAGAAAAACTACTTTACACAGGAATTGGTGCAGCTTCGCTTTTTAAAGAGAAAGTTGAAGAGGAAGTAAAAAAGCTTGAAGAGAGTGGTAAAATTAAAACAGACGATGCCAAAAGTTTTTTAGAGTCCATTGAAACTAAGGGAAAAGAAGAAGAGGAACGTGTTAAAGAGTCCATTAAAACAGCGTTGAAAGAAGTCATTGCAGAGTTAGATTTAGCCACCAAAGCCGACATTCAAAAACTCAAAGAGGATTTAACATCAAACAATTAAAATACTATAGCCCTAAACGGGTCTATGCTGTTTTTGCTTTTATGTTAACGCTTTATTTAATTATAAAACGTAAAGAGAAATTTTGGGGCATAAAACCCCTTTCACCCCTTGCCCTAAAACAGAGTGT
>CACVAR010000155.1 GCA_902727905.1 uncultured Sulfurovum sp.
AAACATAAAGAGTCAAATTCCATTCCAGTATCTAACATATTACGAAGCGTTTTTTCATAAAAAGCTACATCATGAGCACCTTTACATCCTGGAGGTAAATCCATCATCGTAATAACAGCTTCATGATTAAGACCATGTTTTTTGATACATGATGCAGAATATGCCAAGTTATTAACATCATTTAATGCATCAAAGTTTCTAATGGTTGTTGTTCCATGCTTTTTAAACAGTTTTGCGTGAAGATCGATCATTTCACGAGAACCTGTATCAAGCATAACTGTGTTAATACCACGAGCTAATGTTTGGAGATTTGCTTCTGGACCTACAATTTCTCTAAATCTATCCATCATTTCAAATGCATCTTCTTGTAAATAGAAATATAAACTTTGGAATCTAGCTCCCCCACCAAATTCAAAGTGATTAATACCTGCATTTTTAGCAGCTTCTACTGCTGGAAAAAAGTCGTCCATAAGAACACGACCACCAAAGACAGACTGAAATCCATCTCTAAAGGTTGTATCCATCACATCAATATATTTTTTCGCCATTTCTTACCTTCGTTTTTATGATTTATTGTTACGGAATTCTGTGACAGCAGCGATAATAGCAGCAACTTTACGTTGCTCATCCTCTGCAGCATTAGCACTTGCTTGAGCAGCAGGTGTTTTTGAAGTATCCTCTGGAAAATACTTTGCAATTATTTTAGCTTGTAGTTCAACTACTTGTACAAGAATGAAAAGAAATAAAAATACAATTCCCATTCCCAGTAGCATAAACTTAAAAGCTTCAAGAACATAATTAACTTCGTCAGCCATGTAAAACCCTCTATATAGTAATTTTTATAAAATATTTTAGGCTAAATTTACTTGAAAATGGTTAATTTTCTATCTCTTTTTTTTACGGTTATTCTTACGTGCTACTTTTTGTTCATCATGATACTCATCAATCATACTATTAACGGTATTTTGATCAAAACCAATCTGATTTTGAGAAGAATCTTTATCTTTTAAAAGTAATGTTACCACACGTTCTACAAACTCATGATAATCCATTTCCTCCATACTATCAATAAAGTCTGCAGCCATATCAGTAATCTGAACTTCTTCTACCATTCGTTGTAAACTTGAAAACTCTAAAGTATTTTCAACTTCATCTCCATCTAAAGAAATAGTCGCTAGTTTCATTTCAGCTCCCACCTCTTTTTGAATTCTTTGGAGTTCTCTAAACTCTTCAGTTGAAACAAGCGTAATAGCTTTACCAGATTTACCAGCACGACCTGTACGCCCTATTCGATGAACATAAGACTGTGGGTCAAAAGGAATATGATAATTAAAGACATGTGTTACATCTTTAACATCTAATCCTCTTGACGCAACATCTGTTGCAACCATAATCTTTGATTCACCACGACGGTAACCTTTAACTATCCGTTCTCTATCTGTCTGTTCCAAGTCACCATGTAAGCCCTCTGCCAAGAAGCCCATAGCTTGCAAATGTTCGGTCAATCTATCAACTTCCCGTTTCATTCGACAAAACACAATACACTTATTAGTTTCTTCAGTTTCAAGTAATCTAACAATTGCTTCATCACGCTGAGACTCTTGAATAACATAATAAGACTGTTCAATAACATTGTTTGCTGTACCATCACCATCACCCACAACAGAAATAAACTGAGGATTAGTTAAAATCTCAGTAGAAAGTTCTTTAATAGGGTCTGGCATGGTCGCAGAAAAAAGCAATGTTTGTCTGTTTTGGGGAATATATTCAAAAATCTCTTTTATCTCTTCCAAAAATCCCATGTCTAGCATCTCATCTGCTTCATCTAGTACAATTATTTCTGGATTAAAAGCGTCAATCTTACCCTTTTTATAAAGGTCTTTTAAACGTCCTGGTGTTGCCACAACAACTTGTACACCTTTGTTTATGAGTGCTATCTGCCTTCCATAACCAACACCACCATAAACCGTAATAGTACGAATACCACAAAAACGTCCTAAATGATAAAGCTCATCAGAAACTTGCGTTGCTAATTCACGTGTAGGTGTAATAACCAATGCACGCTCAATTTCTTTCTTAGCAATTTTATTCATTAATGGTAAACCAAATGCTGCAGTTTTTCCTGTCCCCGTATGGGCTTGACCTACCAAGTCTTCACCCTTACTAATAATTGGAATTGCCATCTCTTGTATCGGACTAGGTTCCTTGAAACCAGCTATCTTAACCCCTTTTAAGAGGTCTTTATGAAACTTAAATTCATTAAATGTCAAACTAATACCTTAAATATGTAGTAGATATGACCAATCTATGTGACCAGTCACATAAGCTGTCTATTATAATTCAAGTGAATTCTATTAAGCAGACAACTTTTATAATATCATCAATAAAATAATTCCAAAAATTATTCTATAAATACCAAACGCAATAAATGTAAATCGCTGTAAAAAAACTATAAATAATTTTATAGTTATGTAGGCAACAACAAAAGCGACAATAAAACCAACAATAAATGCAGTTAAATCAGCGCCAACAAACTCTTCGTAATGCTTCAATAAGTCATAGCCAGAAACTGCTGTCATTACTGGAATAGCCAGTAAAAAAGAAAATTCTGTTGATGCTTTACGATTTACACCAGAAAGCATACCAGAGATGATGGTCGAACCAGCTCTGGAAGTTCCTGGGACTAAAGAGAGTACTTGACCAAAACCAATACTCATTGCTTGAAACCAAGTAATCTCCTCAACCTCTTTCGACTTCTTTTGATCATCCTCATGAAAATACTCAACCACAATAAAGATGATTCCACCCACAATAAACATCCATGCAACAGTTTCTATTACAAAAATCTCTTTTACCCAATCTTTAAGTAAAAATCCAATAATAGCTAAGGGTAAAAATGCTGCCATTATCTTTGTCCAAAGATCAATCTCTTTAAGATTAATCTTATCTCTATAGAGTAACATTACAGCCAAAATAGCTGCAAACTGAATAATGACCTCATATGCTTTGATTACAGCAGTTTGTTCAATCCCTAAAAACTTTGATGCCACAATCATATGACCTGTTGATGAAATTGGTAAAAACTCTGTAAACCCTTCTATAATTCCTATAATAATCGCCTGAATAATGTCCATGCTTTAAAATCCTATATTATTTTGTTTTAAATTATCCGTATAATTTATAAATTGTTCTTAAATTTTGTTAAAAATTGTCAAAAAGAGACATTTTTTTAAACTATTTTTAAAATTTCTCGTAAATCTTTTATATCAACACAATGTGTTGCAGCTTCTTTTAGCACTGGTTTTGCACAAAAGGCTACTCTTGTATCTGCATGGGAAAACATACTTAAATCATTCGCTCCATCACCTACAACTAAAGTATCTTTCCTGTCTACTTTAAGTAAATTTTGCAATCTAACAATCATATCACCCTTAGCATCTGAATACATCATCTCTCCACCAACAGCACCCGTTAAAACACCCTCATCTGCATGCAAAAAGTTAGAAAAGTCAGCATCTATTCCTAAAGCTTTACAAGCTGGTTCAGTTGCTGACCTAAAACCACCTGAGAAACAAACAATGGTATAACCACGCTCTTTTAGACCTCTTACTACTTCTTTTGCCCCATTCATCATTGGTAGTGTTTCACATATTTCTTCTACTTTTTTATAAGGTAAACCTTTAAGTAATGCGACACGCTCAACCAGTGATGCATAAAAATCCAACTCTCCAGCCATGGCACGTTCAGTAATAGCTACCACCTCCTCTTTAAAACCTAACGCTTCAGCAAAAAAGTCAATGGTCTCACCATCCATCAACGTTGAATCAAAATCAAATACTGCTAATTTCATATAAATATACTACCTCTTATGTTATTTTTGGATAGAATTATAACCAATTACTTGTTAGGATTAATAAAATATATGTTTGAAAAATTTTGTAAAAAACTCTGTAGTGATGAAACGTTTATAAGTGTTGAAATAACTCCTCCACATGGTGCATCTATTAAACCTACTATTGAAAAGATACAAGCACTGAAACTTGATGAAAAAGTGGCTGGTTTTTCAGTAACTGACAATCCCTTAGCAAAACTAAAAATGTCTGGTGTCCTCTCTGCCATACAGGTACAACAAGCTTTCAACAAACCTGTTATCGCAACCATGAGTATGCGTGATAAAAATAAACTCTCCTTACAGTCAACGCTATTGGGTGCTAATGACTTTGATTTACGTTGTATCTTAGCACTTACTGGTGACCCAGCTAAATATTCTGATCAACCTGAAGTAAAAGGTGTTTTAGAACGTGACTCTACTTTACTTTTAAGTATTATTTATCGACTAAATAACGGTTTATCTTATTCAAATAAAGAATTAAACCCTAAACCTAAACCTATTTATCCATTTGCTGTTTCAAATGCACATGCTAAAGACATGCGTCGTATTAAAAAAGGTATGTTAAAAAAACTGAATTATGGTGCGAGAGGTATTATCACTCAACCTGTCTACAACTTAGAAAATGCGAAAGAATTACTTGAAATTTTTGAAGAGTGTAAACAAGAGAGTGTACGTGACACAGCAAAAGATGCCCAATTAATCCTAGGTCAATTTCCTGTGGTACGTGCAAAAACTGCTAACTTTATTTCAGATAAGGTTCCTGGAATTACAGTACCTAAAGGTATCTTAGAAGAGATGGACTTAGCTGCAATGGATGGTTTAGACAAAGAACAAGAGGTAGGTTTTAATATCTCAAAAGAAATTTTTGATGACATCCTCAAAATACATCCTAAAATGCATTTAATGACCCATAATCGTTTCGACTTGTGTTCTAAACTTATTGGTGAGATCTAAAGATTTAGTAAAATATTTTAAAAAAGGAAAATAATGACACAAGAAGAGTATTCAGAAAAAATGAATCAAGCAAATCAAATAGGACAATCAGGTAGCCAAAAAATGGGTTATACCAACAGTTATACTGAACCTTCACTTTATGAAAATACTCCTACTTCAGAGTCTCCTTTAGCTTACTTAGAAATGGGAACTGGTTTTATTATTGGTTTGGCTGTTGGTTTTTTTATTAAAAAAAGTTTTAAAGCTGTTCTCTTTATCTTGGGGTTTGCACTCATCGTTACTTTCTATATGGAATCACAAGGTATATTTACCATTAACCAAGAAGTACTTGAACAAAATATTGCAGCTGGTTCAGAATATATGGAATACCTCGTTTCTGCCCTTCAAGAACGAGTAACAAGCTTCCAGTCAGGAATTGGTGCTGGTGCTGGATTTTTAGTAGGTTTAAAAATTGGCTAAAACAAAAGTTCTAGTTTCAGCACTTGAACCCTCTTCTAACCTGCATTTAAAAGAGGTACTAAAACATACTCAAGAAGTAGAGTTACTTGGAATTTTTGATAAATCATTAGGTGATCCACTTTATGATATTTCCCAAATGGCAATCATGGGTGTTGTTGATGCCATCAAGAAACTACGATGGTTTTTCAAAGTCGCTGATGAAATGGTAGAACTTGCAAAAGATGCTGATAAAATTTTACTCATGGACTCTTCAGGCTTTAACCTTCCTTTAGCTAAGAAACTCAAGATTGCTTATCCTAACAAAGAGATTATCTACTATATATTACCTCAAATATGGGCGAGTCGTCCAAAACGTGCCATAAAACTTGAAAAATACTGTGACAGACTTTTAGGTATTTTGCCTTTTGAAGTAGACTACTATCAAAGTAAAGCTCAATATATTGGTCATCCTCTTTTAGATGAAATTCATATCGAAAACTATACTAAAGAAAAAGAATACATTGCTTTTATGCCAGGTAGTCGTAAAAGTGAAATCTCTAAGCTTTTACCTGTTTTTAAAGAAGTACGAAAAGAACTTCAGCATAAAAAAGCTATTCTAATCATTCCAAAAAGTTTTTCAGATGACAAGATAAAAACACTTTATGGAGATATTTCAACATTTGAGATAGAGAAAGAAAGCCATTCGGCACTTTCAAAATCTGAATTTGCGTTTATCTGTTCAGGAACAGCTACACTTGAAGCAGCGCTTATTGGAACACCATTTACTTTAAGCTACATTGCTAAAAAAGTAGATTTTTTTATTGGAACCAAACTTCTAGGCATTACCCAAGTTGGATTAGCCAATATTATTTTGACAAACTACAACCAAACAACCCTTCATAAAGAACTACTACAAGAAGAGGTAACCGTTGAAAACCTTATGCAAGAGTATCATGAAACCAATAGAAATATTTTTAGTCAAAAAGCTGAAGAGTTAAAAGAATATTTAGGACATGGAAGTTCTGAAAATGTGGCTAA
>CACVAR010000156.1 GCA_902727905.1 uncultured Sulfurovum sp.
TAGGTTTAGAAGCTTTAGTAGGTGTCACACGTTTTTTAAGTCTATACAATTTATCTAAACGCTTTTTAGAGTTAAGTAAATCTTCTTCATTAAAGTTGAAGTCATTTCTGTAATGAATAGAGATAAGATAGTTTCGTAAAATCTCTCCATCATAAATTTTTAGTGCATCTTTAATGAAGAAACTGTTTCCCAAAGACTTGGACATTTTTTCTCCATCAATGTTTACAAAACCATTATGCATCCAGTACTTTGAGAGTTCATGACCTGTTGAACAACGGCTTTGAGCTGCTTCGTTTTCATGGTGAGGAAAGAGAAGGTCAGCTCCTCCTCCATGAATGTCAATGCTGTATTCATCATTACTATGGGTATGGGCAAAATGTTTTTCTATCATGGCAGAACACTCTAAGTGCCAACCTGGACGACCTTTCGAAAATGAAGTTTCAAAACAGATGTCTTCATCTGAACTACATGCTTTCCAAAGCGCAAAGTCTTTTGGGTTACGTTTAGCAGCGTTGTGTTCCACTCGGCTTTGGTTCTCTTCGTCGTTGACTACTTGGTGAGATATGTTTCCATAGTTTTCATCTTTAGAAGTGTCAAAGTAAACATCACCAGAGTCAACCACATAGGCAATGTCTTTTTCTATAAGTCCTTGAATCATGTTTTCCATTGCTTCTAAAGATTCAGTTGCCTTTGGTTCTATGTCTGCATCACTTACGCCTAAGGCACGCATTTCTTTTTTATAGACATCAATGTAGTGTGTGGTTATCTCTTCTAAACTTTTACCTGTTTCACGTACTTTTTTAATAATCTTATCATCTATGTCGGTAAAGTTTTTTGCCATAGTAACTTCATAACGTAGCGCTTTAAGTGTTCGTGCTAAAAGGTCAAAACTAAGACTTGAACGGGCATGTCCTAAGTGGGCATCATCATAAACGGTTGGTCCACAAACATAGATGGAAGCTTTTCTAGGAGTAATGGGTTCAAATGGAAGTTTCGTTTTTTTAACGCTGTCATAGATGTATAGGGTATTAATATTTGGTTTTATATTTTCTTTTTTTGTAGGAGAAACTCTTTTCATTTGAAAACTTTTTAGTTCACTGTTTGAGTTAAGCAGTAAAAAATTAAGATTAA
>CACVAR010000157.1 GCA_902727905.1 uncultured Sulfurovum sp.
AAGATTACGTTAAATCTAATGATTGAATAAGTATCATAAAAGTCATAATCTTCTGTCGTAATATCATAAGATTTTGGAATTAAAAAACCTACTGAACCAATTTCACTTTCAAACTCTTCTTTAAAACCATCTTTAGCATCTACATATGTGTCACCATCTTCTAGTTCAAACTCTGTGTTAAAAGTAGTGAGAAGGTCTTTAGTATTTGGGTTGTCTTTATCATTTTTAACAATATACTTTCCATTTGGTAAAGCACTTCTAAGGGCTTTATCCAGAGTCTCTGCATACTTAATCAAGTCTGGATTAGTTTCAGGAACTCCTGTAACTCTTGCCATACCTTTTAATGATAGCGTGGAAACATTGATGGTGTTTTTTTTATCGTCAGAATAGATTGACATAGATAGAGGGGTGATAAGTCCTATTTTAGGATAGTTCTTAAGCAGCTTAGTAACGAGTTCTGGATTTGAGAAGATTGCTAAATTATAAGATTTGTGATGTGTTTTCTTATATCTTTTTTCAAAAATAGAATTCATGTTGTTATTAACGTCAACTTTCATACCAGAAGCGTTAAAAGCCTTTTCTATTGTGGCAGCTGTTATTTTACCATCTGCATTGTCTACTACAAATATTTGATTGTTGGCAGAGCTTCCGAACGATTGTACTGTAGCTAATAATAATGCTACAAAGATAAATGAAGCTTTTTTCATTGTGACCCCTTAATTGATATAGTGCATTTTACATAAAACAAACTTATTTTTGATAAGCATCATTAGGCGTTGTGGTTGTAGAGTATGTATTTGAGTTAAATAGTAGTGATTTATAGTAAGCCCTAGGCGAAGTAAACCAAAGGTACATATTCTTTAATTATATTTTTTCATCACTAAAGCTAAAGAAAGTAATTAGATTAGAAAATGATAAGCATTTTCTTCCCCTTTAGTAGTAACAGCTGTTACATTAGCTTGTGAACTATTTGCCTGTAAAATACTCATAAAGAGTCGTAAGATTATTGTTGTAGTTCCTCTCATCTTTTTTCTTTACATTTAATTTGAAAGTTATCATAGCTCAAATATGTAAATGAAGGGTAAACAGTTAATTGATTAAAAATTAAGCAAAAAATTCCTGCTATTCGCGAAGTATATTGTTTATAATACACTCACAACAAAAATTCAAAGGAGTAAATTTATGAAATTTACAAAATTATCTTTAATTGCAGCAGTAGCTGCAAGTACAATTACAATGACAACATCAGCAATGGCAGAAGTAGAAGTTTCTGCAAACGTTTCAGCAACTAATAACTATGTTTGGAGAGGGATGAGTCAAACTAACAATCAAGCAGCTGTTCAAGGTGGTCTTGATTTATCTTTAGGTGGTTTCTATTTAGGAACATGGCTTTCAAATGTAGATTTTAGTGGTGGTGCTGGTGCAGGTGATACAGAAGTAGATGGTTACGCTGGTTATGCTGGTGAAATTGAAGGACTTGGTTATGACTTAGGGTACATTAAATATGGTTACCTTGATTCTCCAATGGGTAACTTTGATGAAGCATACTTAGGACTTAGTTATGATTTTGGTGCAGTTAGTGTAGGTGCTACTTACTCAATGGGTATTGATGACTTTAGAGGTACAACAACAGAAGTTCCAGACTATGTTGCTGTAGAAGCTTCTATCCCAGTAGTGCAAGATTATAGTCTTGATTTAGGATATGGAGACTATGATACATTTGGTTCAAACTATTCAGTAGGTCTTTCTAAGTCATTTGATAAAGTTGATTTTTCAATAGCTTATAGTTCTTTTGATCATGAAACAACAGCTTCATCAGATGAGAACAATGTAATTGTATCTGCTGGAACATCTTTCTAGTCAAACATCTAATTTTTTCTTTTCTTCCTTATAAATTCCCATCGTTTTGATGGGAATTTGCATTCGTTTATTAACTAATAGCAGGAACTTCTAAGGTTACACTATTTTCTTGTAGGTTTATACCGACACAGTTTTTATTGGCTAAAGACTTTAGCTCTTTATCTGTATCATTATTTCTTGTACTCCCTTCAAGTTTTAGAACAATAATTGCATACTTTTTTTCTTTAATAATAACCCGTTCCCCCAGCTTGATTTTAACATATACTCGTAATTTTTTACTTTCTTCAAACTGTTTAAATAAATTACGTAATAGTAATGAAAAGTTATTTTGATGCATTTGAAATTCGGGGATATCATAATCTGTTAAAAGACTAACAGTACCATTATAGTTCATATCAAACAATTCAATGTTAGCCTGTAAAAGCATATTAATATCTGTGGCAGTAAAACCATCTAGTATCATTTGTTTATCAACTTTATCGATGGCTCTGTTGTATAAATGAATCCCAATAAAGTCATCATTCTCATAAAGTACATTAATACCATAAAATTCAAAAGAGTTAAAATTTAGTGTTAATGCTGACTTTTTAAAACCAAAAGTTTGAGGAGCATAGGCAAGGGCAAGATCAAAAATTTCTTTTGGTTGACAAGAACCCATGAGAACTTCAGCTGAGTTATTTAAGTATTTTATTTTTCCTGTATTGCTAAACAATATGAAAGGGTTAGAGTCATTCTCAATGAAAAATTGGAAGTTAATTGATGTCATATTCTTGAATCTTCTTTCGTAGTGTATTTCGGTTAAGTCCTAGAACTCCAGCCAATTTTAATTGTGATTTATACTTTTTTAGACCAGCTTTTATAAGAGGCTCTTCGTAGAGACCTAGATGCTCTCTGTAGGCATTGTTTCCTTCTATTTCTTCAAATAGGTAGTTATAAAGAAGAGCGTGTATGTCTTCTTTGTTAAAAGTTTTTAAAATAAGTGCTTTATAGATCGAAGCCTTCAGAGATTTAACGTTTTGACTTAAATCGAGTTGTTTGAGGTTTAAATGAATATCTCTATCAATCATAAGGTCTTTTTTAATTTCTTCTTGAAAACCTTGGGTAAGTATTTCTAAGTCTTCTCTCTCTTTAAGTGTTGGCATCTGATAGATGAATGCAAAGGTTTTACTTAGGCTTTCTACTTCTTTTATAGAGTTTGAAATGGCAATAATACGTTTGTTTTCAAAGTTTAAATTTTCAATATTTGTAATTTCTTCAAAATTAAAAATAATCAGTTCGTTATTAGCATCAAGCGCTGTGAGCAGTTCGGCTTGGTTATGAGCATCCACGTAAATACTATTTGGAAATAACGATCTTACTAAAGATAACTTTCCAGTATGTGCCTCTCCAATGAGTAGAGAAGAGACAGAAAGAGACTTTGTAAGGGTAAGACCTTTAATAATTTTATCTATATTGGCAGAATTGCTTAAAAATTGAACATTTTTCATGTTTTATTATAGCCATAGAGACTTATTTTAGTATGAAAATGTCAGCTCTTTAAAAGAAGTTTTTGTAATGTTTCAAGAGGTAGTAGTGTTTTGTCTTGAAATTGAGAACGATTAAAGGTACGTTGGCGTTTTGCAAGTTGAGCTGTATGGATAACAATTCTTTCTTTCATTTCATTTTTGTTGTAACGTCCATCCATATAAGTCAAGACTTCTTTAATTCCAATAGACTTCATACAGTTTGCTTGCCTTGTATAGGTTTTCTCTAAATAAAATACTTCATCAATAAGTCCATCTTCAAGCATCTTTTGTGTCCGTTTCTCTATACGCCCACGTAAAATGTCTCGTTCAACTTCAATTTCATAGATGGGTAAATCTGTTGTGATGGTAGGCTTGGCTGGATTTTTTTTAAAATATTCTGTTGGAGTTAGAGATGTTTCAAAATAAAGATTTAACATTTTCTCAATACGATAGCGATCCCTAGTGTTAACATGAGACATATACTCTGGATCTAAAGAGTGTAAAAAACTATGAGCTTCTTCAACATTTTGCAGGTGTTGATTGGATATCTCTTTAGTACGCTTAGAAATTTTAGGCAGTTCAGAAATACCATTAAGTAGCGAACTCAAATAAAAACTTGTTCCCCCAACTATAATAAGATTTTTATTTTCTTGTATGGATTCTTTTTTGGCTTTTTTATAAAGTTGTATAAAGGTTGTAACATCAAAAGGTTCATTGGGCAAAAGTTCATCAATACCATAGTGTTTAATATTATCACGTTCTTCAGTAGTAGGTTTTGCAGAAGCAATATCAATCTCTTTGTAGAGGGCTAAAGAGTCTAAAGACAAAATGTTTGCAGAGCTTTTTTTAGCAAGTTCAATAGATAAATCTGTCTTTCCTGAAGCTGTAGAACCAATGATGGCAAGTTGTTTAAATGAAGTCATCTGAAATAATAACATATTAGGGTAAAATAACTTTTTTAAAATGAAGGAAGAAAAAATGTTATTTGACAAAGACAATCGCTTTAATCTTGCGAATCTTATTACTTTTGGAAATATTGCAGCTGGATTGATTGCAATTCACTTTATCGTTAATGGAGACTTTTTTACAGCCATTATTTTGGCGTGGATTGCTGGTGCATTAGACATAGCTGATGGAAAAGTTGCTAGAAAATACAATCTTTCTACGGAGTTTGGAATTCAAGTTGATTCTTATGCTGATTTTATATCTTTTGTGGTTATGCCTTCTTTTTTACTTTATTATGCCATTACAGCAGGAGCTTCTGAAATGACCCAATTAATTTTAGGTCTAGTATTTATAGTTTATATTATTGCTGGTCTTAGACGACTTATTGAGTTTAATATGAAGTCTGAAGAGGGTGTGGTAACAAAGTTTTTTGAGGGTGTACCTACACCATTGGGGGCTATTTTACTATGGGTTCTTTATTTGCTTTTTTCGTATGATATTATTGCTAATGCCTATGTTATTGCTGTTTTTGTGGCTGTGATTGCATGGGCATTAAATTCTAAATTAAAAATTCCTCATCCATAAATGTTAGCTAATCTAAAAATAAAACTAACCAATCTTTCAGAGATGGTTATGTTTAAACACTCAATCTTTTCTTTACCTTTCATTTTTATAGCCATGACCATTGCAGCTGATGGTTGGTTTGGTTGGAAACTTTTTTTCTTAGGCATTATTGCTGCGATTACAGCTCGGAATTTTGCCATGGGTGTGAATCGTTATTTAGATAGAGATATTGACATTTTAAATCCTCGAACTAAAGATAGACCTTCTGTAGATGGACGTATATCTAATACTACGATGATTGGTTTTATTGTGGCTAATGGGGTAGGGTTTGTTTTGGTAGCTTATTTTATCAATACCTTAGCATTTCAACTCTCTTTCCCTATTTTATTTATATTGGCTGCTTATACGGTATTTAAACGTTTTTCTTCATTAGCACATATTATCCTTGGGGTCTCACTTGGCTTAGCACCCATTGCAGGCGTTGTTGCTGTTTCTGCTGAGATTACAACGTGGTCGCTTTGGCTTTCAGCTGGTGTTGTTTTTTGGGTAGCTGGGTTTGATTTACTTTACTCTTTACAAGATATTGAATTTGATAAAGAACATGGCTTACATTCTATTCCTTCTAAATATGGTGCAGAGAACACGATGAATATTGCGAAAGTTTTTCATGTTTTAACCATTGTTTTTTGGATTATGTTTATAGTTTCTGCTGAATTGACATTTTTTTCACAATTGGCTGTTATACTTTCTGCTATTATGCTAACTTATGAACACTATTTAGTCAGTAAAGATTTTACAAAAATTGACAGGGCGTTTTTTACAGTTAATGGCTACTTAGGCATAATGTTTTTATTTTTAATTATTTTGGAGGTACTTTAAATGACTGCTGAACAATTACAGTTTCTTTTTTCTCTTTTTTCCTTTGTAGGGGTTGTGGGAATTTTATTTTATATTATTCTCGAAAGAGCAAAAAGTGAAGAGAAAACTTTAAAAATTGAGGAACTGGAAGAGGAACTTGTGACGCTTAAAGATTATGTTTACAAATTTGAAGAGCGTTTAGATGAAAAAGATGATTCTGAAGTTGAAAATATAAAAGAAAAAATAATTGCATTGTACGAAGAGGGTGCAGATATTATGCTTATTGAGAATGCTTTAAATGTTCCAAAAGCTAAAATTGAAATGGTATTAAAATTTCATAATATCAATAAATCTGATAACTGGAGAGAATCTATTAATAATGACTTGTAATTAACAGATTTTCTTGCTATAATTCCGACCTCTTAATACATATGCGTTCATAGCTCAGCTGGATAGAGCATCGGTTTGCGGTACCGAAGGTCTCAGGTTCGAATCCTGATGGACGTACCACTTTCCCCTTTTTTATCCTAATAAAACTAGGAAACAACAATGAAAACTTATTACTTATTACTTATTACCCT
>CACVAR010000158.1 GCA_902727905.1 uncultured Sulfurovum sp.
CTTTTCTTAGAAGACATGCCGATTTATCTCCTGATGGACTGGGTGCTATTTATGAAATAGATGTAAACACAAAAACACCTACACTTTGGATGAATCTAAATAGTAAAACTCATTTAGGTTCTTCTGCAACCCTCTTTCCACATGAAACAGCAGCGAACAGAGGTCTTTCTTCTCCTTTTGCTCCAAGTCATGATGTTTGGGCATATAGTCGTGTAGCAAAAGAAGGTCTTGGTGGATTAGATATATCTGACGATTATAAAACTATATATGCAATGGATTTAAGTAACCGACAGCTTCTTGTTATTGACACAGCATCTAAAACTGTATCAAATCGTTACCCAATCACAAACCCTGGTTGTGATGGTGGTGCAGGAGATGTTCGACCATTTGCTGTAGATTATATTAAGGGTGAAGTATATGTGGGAGTAAGTTGTTCAGGTGAGACACGACAAAAAGACAGCGATGTAAATGCTCATGTCATGAAATTAACAGGCAGTAGTTTTACCTCTGTAGTAAGTACTGCAACTGGGTTTAAATGGGAGAGTTACTGGACTGATGAAGTCTATGCTTATGGTTCTAGTTGTAATAACCTTAGTTACTCTTTAAGAAATGCCTATATTCCTTTGATTACAAACATAGAACTAGACAATAATAACAACATGGTTATTGGGGTAACAAGTCGTAATGGATTTAGGTTTGGTGAAGGTAATTATGCAGCTGATGAAAGTTGTAATAAGTTGATTAAAGGTCATGAAAGTCGAGGGTTTGTTTTAAATGCAACACCATCAGGTTCACAATGGAACCTTAGCTCTAATGAACTTTGGAATACAGATAATGGGGATGAAAAACATCACTATAAAGATGGGATTTATGCTCATTGGGGGTCTGGAACAAGTCAAACATATATTGGAGGTATGGCAAAAACAGATTGTTCTGGTGAAGAAGTTATTTTAACTAACCTTATGGATCCTTTAGCTCATGAAACCTCAGGAACCCGTTATATGAGAACTTCTGATGCACAACAAGAAGCAGCACAGAGTATTGGAGACACAACGATTGCTACTTCAACTGCAAGTACAAGAGAATTGACACGTGGTGTTGGTAATAGTTGGGAAAAATCAGCTGG
>CACVAR010000159.1 GCA_902727905.1 uncultured Sulfurovum sp.
ACATTCCAAAAGGTTCTGGAGAGATTCATATGGGATATGCATCAGTAGATAACTGGTTGGCAACCACAGGGATTACTGATCCAAAGAAGATAGCATATATGAAAGAGATTTCAGCTTCTGTTATTAGGGTCTTTAAAGAGCTAGGCTTTAAGATGAAGGAAGAAGGTACAGTAGAAACTGCTAAGGTTGAGAGTAAGGCTGTAGTTGTACCTACCTCTACTCCAGAGTTTCAAGGTATTAAAAAAGCTAAAGAGGTAGAGAAAACTGAAGTTAAAGCTTTAGAAAAAGTAAAGAGTAGTAATACATTGGCAATTACTATTCCTACTGTTCCGAAAGTACCAACACCAATTACTGTAAATAGCAATCTTCAAGAAAGTAATCAAATTGAAACAAGTGTTGACCGTTCTATTAAATATCCAAAACGTTTTCCACCTAACTATTTGACTTCTGCTCAACGTTATAATAAGGCTAATAATAAAGCTTTGGAAGTAATGGTAGGGGATGTGGAACAAGGACGTATTTCTACTTATTTAAGAACAGATTTAATATCAGTTGATGATGCTAAGACAAAATTAAAAAATGCTGGTTTTGAAGTTCTAACAGTATTACCTTTAGACAAAAAGAAACAACTTACTTCTATTGTTTTTACCAATGAGGCACTTAAGAAAATGTCTTTGCAAGAGAACAAAGGTCACTTAGCAACTTTAAGACTTTTGATTAATGAAAAAGATAAAAAGGTTAGTATTACAAATCCTCTCTATTTAGCCAAAGCATTTTTACAAGATGACTTTGAAAAAGAACCAGCAATAAAACTTTTAAAAGCTTTAGTAAATGAATTTAAAGATCTGAAGAACTCAGAAGATAAATTGAAGTTTCAACTTTTACCAAAATATCAATTTATGGCTAAATTACCATATTTTAGTGATCATATTATTGTAGCTCGAGGAGAAAACCTTAAAGATAAGTTAGTAAAAAATAAACGAGTTGCTTTTTCATTGGAGTTAGAGAGTGGTGCAATACTTGTAGGGGTTAAGTTAAATAAACGTACACAGAAATTTCCTAAAAAGATAGGTACTAATAATGCTGGTATGTTACCGTATCCATTATTGATTGAAAATGGGGAAGCAAAAATCTTAGATCCTAAGTATTACTTGTCATTAATGTATCCAAAGTTAACGATGGAAGAGTTTATGACCATTGCAACGGTACCAGATGGTATTGAGACTGATTGTAGAAAAGTTTTTAGATAGAGAGGAGAGAAAAAGTTGAGATAACTAATCTCAACTTTTAGAAGATTTAAAGTTCTTTTTCTGCTTTTTGTAAGGCTTCAATTACTTGTGCAATGTTAGCTTTAGGAATATGTACTTTCCATTCAGGTTCTGTTGCATCTGCTTTTAATGAGATACCAATACTTGCTACACTTTCACTGTTGGGTCCATAAGGTTGGGCTACTGTAGTAATGGTAATTTTACCTTTTGTTCCTGATAATGTCATTTCGTCAATTGGTGTTATTGTTCCACTCATGATATGTTCCTTTAATTATTTAATTTTGAGCAGTGAGTATATCAAGAATTACTTTAGTTTAATCATAAAGAATTTTTTAGAACGACTATAACTATCACTTTCACCTACAATAACTACTGCATCATCTGTTGTTCTTGTAATTCCATGAGCTATATCTTTGTTTTCCTCACCATACATACCTGACCATAAAAGCTGTCCTTTTCTGTCAAGTGCTAAAATATAATTGTCAAATTCACCTTTACCCATTGAATCTGTTTTTCCAGCTACCATGTAGTTACCATCTCTAGTCATGGTAATAGCATTACCTTCATCGTAGTAACCAAAGCCATAAATTTTGAACCAAATGAGTTTACCATCTTTGTTGAAGTACATGATAGGTAAATCTGTTTGTGCTGAATTATATGAACGTGTTTTCCCTGTAGCAACGATTCCTCCATCTGGTGTTGGCGCTACTGCATGTAATACATCATTGTATTTTTCACCTAAAGTTCTTGCCCAGATTTTTTCACCATTTTGGTTTAGTTTTAATAAAAAGAAGTCAGCATCACCAGAGCTTCTGATTTCTCTTGAACCAGCCATCATAAAGTTACCATCAGCTGTTCTTGTTAAGGCATTTGCCTCATCATTTAACTTTCCACCGATGGTTTTAGAAGTAAGCATTTTTCCATCTTTGTCTAAACGAACAATGTAAATGTCTCGGTAACCTTTTTTTGAAAATGATTCTGAATCACCTACAAGTAAAGCACCACCATCATTAGTTCCTGCTATACCTGCTGCAAAGTCATCTCTGTCTCCACCAAAAGTATTTTCCCAAAAAATTTCTCCATCTAAAGAGACTTTTGCAACATAGATGTCTTGACCATCATGCTTTTTAAATGATTTACTATCACCTAAAATAAGTAAATTTCCATCTTTAGAACGTGAAATAGCAACGCCTTTGTCAGCTTTTTTACCACCAAGAAGTTTACGCCAGATAGTGTTTCCTTCACTATTTACGCGTGTTAGACAAATATCTGAACGTTCAGCATCAAAAGATTTACAGCTACCTAAGACAGCTGTATGACCATTCTCTAGCATTAGAACAGCATTGGCAATGTCATCATCATCTCCCCCATAAACTTTTTGCCATTGGGCATAGAAATGTGGCTCTTCTGTTTTGGCATCAGCCATTAAACAAGAACTAAATAGGGCAGAGGCTAATAAGAGTTTTGAATAAGTTTTTATCATTTTGTATCCTTATTTTATTTTACAAAAAATCTAATAATAATTATACTCTTTTATTATCTATCTACGATAAATAACGCTTTTTAAACCATAGATAATAGAACGCTGTGGCTACAAATCCAGATCCCATGACAATACTTATATAATTTAATCCCATACCCATTTTTGCTGCATATCCTACAAAGAGTGTAACTGATATGTTAAAGAACATAAAAATCATATCATTGTACGCAATGACACGACCTAAGTATTTTACTTCTATCTCTTTTTGTAACATATAGTAAGTATAAGACCAAAGTGACGTAGAAAGAAGACCAACAACAAATATACCTAAAATTGAGAGTGTATAAGAGTGCTGGATGAAAGACCAAAGTATAATCGCCATACCTTGAAGTGCAAAAAAGTAATGCAAGTTTTTTTCATTTATATATTTTGAAAAGAGAAGTGGACCAACAGTCATAGCTATGGCTCTTGTAGCATTTATCCAACCAATAGCTAAGGGTATGGCTATAATATACTTATAATGTAAATCAGCCAAAAGTGTAATAAGAGTCTCAAAAGAAGTGAAACCTATGGTAGCATGTAAAATAATAAGATGTATAAGCTTAGTATGATTCTTTAAATAGTTAAATCCACTTTTCATCATTTCTAAAGCTGATTCAGTATGTTTTACCGGTTCTAAAGAAAGTTTTAATCCTAACAGTAATAGAAAAGCAATAGTATAAAGTACTACATCAATCAAAAAAGTTGTGTCATAGCCAAAATAGTAAGTTACTAAGCCACCTAGCGCCATACCAGCTGCAAAACAAAGAGACCAGACTATTGAGTGAATTTCATTTGTTTTTTTGAGCATTTCTCCCTTTAAGATTTTTGGAAAGAGTGCCATTTCGGCAGCAAATAAAATAGAAGCAGCAGCAGAACGTATGAAGACAAATAACATTAATGAGTTTAAATCATCAAGAGAGTTCACGGTCATAAAAAGAAGGGTCATAAGGATTTCAATGAGTAGTAAACTGCCCATGAGCTTTTTAAAAGGGATTTTGTCAATAATCCAACCAGAAATAGGGGCTAAGACAATAGCTGGTAACATAAGCATCATAAAGATATAAGCAATGGCTAGTTCAGATGCACCATATTCAAGCATCATAGAGGCAATGGCAACTTGGGAGAACCAAGTACCAAAGTAAGAAATGAATTGTATGAGTGTGAGTCGTGCGACTACAGGGTGTTTAAGTACCTCTAAGTAAGTTGAGTTACTCATTTACTTTTGTGTAGGCCGAGTCTCCACAGAATTCTACGCAGTCTGCACATTTTTCTTGGTAATACTTTAAATATTCATAGCGAGCATTTTTCAGGGCTTCTTTCATTGGTTTACTTTTTTCATCTTCATCAATGTCACGTTCCCATATAAGCTTTTCTTTTTTCGTAGAATTGATATAGAGTTTTAATAACTCGCCATCTTGTGAAATATGCATGTTATCTATAATACTCATCTTAGATTTGTTTTTTCCTTGGCGAATTTCAGATTCACTGCTATCTTCAATTACTTTTTGAACAAACTGTCCACCTTTTTTATAGAAAATACCTGTATGTGTTTCAGGGGATAGTTTATCTGCAATCGTAACATAATAGTAACCATAATTATTTACATCTATTTCCTCAACAACGAGATAACCCTCAGTAAGTTCTTGATTTCGGAACATTCCTCTTTTCAATGTATATTTTCCAACAATTGAGTCTTCATCAAGAATCTTTAAATCATTAATATCTGTTTCTTGATTACTTACTGGTAGAACACTACCTTGTTTATTAGCAATGGTAGTTGAATTACAGGCTGTAAATATAAAAGTAAATATTAGCAAAAATATATAGGGCATTAGTATCCTTTAGTAAAATTAATTTTATTATTCTAGCATATTTATTGCTGATAATAGATAATAGAAATGTAATGAATAGTTAACAAAAATATAGGCTGTTTATTAAGGTAGATAGTTATTAAAATATATAATTTTATGCTTAATTTTATGACTATAATCAAATACTTTAGATATAAAACTAAATTATTTAATTAATATTAATTTAATAATACTATAATAGTTTAAGTTTAAATAAAGTTTTAAACATCAATTAGTGTAAAGGAAAGAGAAATTATGAAGTTACAAGAAATTGCAGAAGTGATTAAAGGTGTACATCTATTAGAAGGTAATGTTAAAGAAAAAGTAAAAAAATATAAAGAACTGAGCATGCTTTCATTGGAGCCAATAGCCTTTTTGGATGAACGAAAAATGATAAATGTTGATGCCTCACAAACTGTTTCACCTAAACAGTTAACAAGAGCTGGTGACGTCATTGTTAGCCTCTATTCACCGATGATTGCATGTTATGTTGAAAAAGGTCAAGAAGGTTATGTTGTCCCTCATTATATGAGTATTATTCGTATGAAAAACTATATTAGACTAGATAGTCGCTTTATTGTACATTTTATTAACTCTACAAGGGGCAGAAGGGCTTTGACTAGAACATTAGAACATTATTCTTCTAGTAAACCTACTTCATTGTCATTAGTAGTATTAAATGAAGTAGAGTTGTTAGCTGGCACTAACAACTTAATGGAGAGACTATAGTATTAGATATTTTCTTTTACAAATGCTTCCATTTCAGCAACGATTGGATCAAGCTCTCTTTCACCATTAATTACTGTTAATAAGTTTTTATTGGTATAGAAAGTTTGAATCTCAGCCAATGGATCAGTATAGATTTTCATTCTGTCATAGAACACTTCTACGCTATCGTCTGAACGCTCTTCACCTGGTTTAGCATCTGCTGCACGACCTAAAATTCTGTCTTTTGCTACTTCTTCAGAAACACGTACCTCAATAGTTGAAACTAAAGTAATCTCATCTTCTTTTTCAAGAAGTTCATCAAGTGCAGTCATTTGCTCAACTGAACGTGGGTAACCATCAATTAAGATGTTGTCAACAGGAGCTTGTTTAATAGCAGAAATAATGGTGTCAATGATAATGTTTAAAGGAACCAAAGCACCTTTAGAGATAAACCCATCAATTGTTTGACCCAATTCAGAACCTGAGGCTACCTCTTCACGAAGCATGTCACCTGTAGAGTAGTGAACAATGTTATCATTTTTTCCTGCAATAATACTCGCATCGGTTGTTTTCCCAGATCCTGGTGCTCCAATAATAAGAAATAGTTTTTTCATGGTTGTCCTTTGTTTTTGTTAAATTTTTAATGTTTGATGAAATCGAACCTACGCATCGATTTGTTTACGAATTCTTAAGCTCAATTCAGTCAGTTGTTCTGGTTCAACTTCTGACGGTGCTTGGGTTAAGATACATTGTGCTTTTTGTGTTTTAGGGAAGGCAATAACTTCTCTAATACTAGAGCTTCCTGTCATAAGCATGATGAGTCTGTCAAGACCTAAAGCAAATCCACCATGTGGAGGTGCTCCAAATCTAAAGGCTTCAAGTAAGAAGCCAAATTTCTCTTGGGCTTCTTCTTCTGA
>CACVAR010000160.1 GCA_902727905.1 uncultured Sulfurovum sp.
ATTTTTACACTATTTTTACACTTCTTCGTTATTATACACCTCGAAAAAAGATGTAAGGAGTTTAGATGAACAAAAGTATTAGACCATTTGCTTTTCTTTCTTTTGCACTACTGGCTGTAACAGCTGTATATGCTATAGATATGACAAAAGCCTATGAGATGCCTGATTCTAGTAAAATAGTTAAAGATGATTTAATCCCTGGTGCTACTGAATACACAATGCCAAAAGATTGTAAACTAGATGATTTAGAGAGTATTGCCAGAGGTAAGTATATGTTTCATAACCTCAATTCTAAAAATGATAAAAAAGAGAATTTACCAAAAGGAATGAAAACACCAAAAGGTGGTGAAGTTAAGGCTTATGGAAACTGTGTAGCTTGCCATAATATTGAAGGTGCTGTAGGTGGTGGAACAGTTGGACCTCCATTAACAAATTATAAAGCAAACTTTATAGACACAAAAGTAAGAGATGCACAATTTGTTTATCAGAAAATTGCAGATCCAAGAGTAGATATGAAGACCACAGCAATGACAATTAATTTAACATCTAAAATGTTTGATGAGCGTGAAGTTTGTGACATCACGGCTTATGTATTACAAGTTAAACAAGAAAAAAAAACTAAAAAATAACAAATAAATCTAAGGACGAAAAATGGAAAGAAGAAATTTTATTAAAAACATTATGGCAGCATCAGCTGCAGCAGCAACTGTACCAACAATAGCATTTGCAAAAGAAGAAAGTAAAAAAGAAGAGGCTAAAGCAGCTACAAAAGGTCCAAACGACTTACCTTATGAAGACGCACTTAAATCAATTGCTGGTGACAAAGAAGTAAAAGATTCTGACAAAGTAAAACTTACAGTACCAGAGATTGCAGAAAATGGTGCAGTTATTCCTGTAAAAGTATCAGTAGATAATCCTATGGATGAAAAAAACCATGTTAAATCTATTCATATTTTAAATACAAAAAATGCTAACTCAAGATGTGCAGATATTATGTTAACAACAAAAAATGCAGAAGCAAAATTTGCATCAAGAGTAAAACTTTCTGAGAGTCAAGATGTTGTAGCCGTTGTTGGGTTAAGTGATGGTACATTCATGAAAGCTGGTAAAAGCGTTA
>CACVAR010000161.1 GCA_902727905.1 uncultured Sulfurovum sp.
GTGGGCAGTCACGTGACAAATGGGCTGATGACACTCCTAATGAATTGTTAACACATTTAGAGGGTGTTAAGACCATTAATGATGTGCGTATTATTACCATTGTGGCTTCTAACTTTGATGAGTCTAATATGCAATTAGATGAAGCAATGGCAGCACGATTTAAAAAGAAGATACATTTTAGATTACCTAATGAAGAAGAGCGTGAAGCACTATTGATTCATTTCCTAAAACCTGTGGAAAATAAAGATGATAGTATAGAAGTGACTAAGTTAGCTAAGGCATTTTCTGGAACAAGTCCTAGAACTTTACAAACCATTGTTCAAGAAGCTTCTTTATTAGCGATTGTTAAACAAGAACAGGTTAATCATGAACATCTTATGAAAGCATTTGAAGTAGTGATGATAGGTCAGTCGAATCGTAAGACGACAAAGAACAAAGAGAAAGAACGACATATTATCTCTATTCATGAAATAGGGCATTTTATAACGAACTTTAAACAAACTTTGGCAGAAAATGAGAATGATATGGAAAAGACCGAAGAGCAGATGAAAGTCATTAAAATCTCTTCTGAAAATATCTCACGTGTCAATGCACTTGGGTATGTCTTATCTGAATCTGATGACATGTTACTTCATAGCATTGCTGAGCTTGAGAAAGAGGTTCGTATACTCTATGGTGGTGTGGCAGCTGAAGAGCTGGTTTTTGGTAAGGAAAACATTACAACAGGTTCAGCGAATGATATTGAGAAGATTACGCGTATATTGAACCATTTGTTTATAGAGACTTCTGCCTATAGTACCTCGAAGTTAAAGTTGGATGGATTAGATACGCTTAAGAAAGAAGCCTATAATAGAATGGAAGCTAAAGCTTCTCTATTGTATGCTGAGACTTTGACTCTTTTAAAAGATGAACAAGCGTTGATTGAACATTTAGCATCGGTACTTATAGAGCGTTGGGTTTTATCTAAAGAAGAGATATTTGAGGAGATCAGACAATACAAGGAGCGTAATTAATATGGAAAATTTGAGTAGATTTTTAAGAAAGTCTCAAAGCGTTGCTATCAATACTAAAGGTGAAGATGGACATCCTTTTTCTTCTTATGCCTCTTTTTATTAT
>CACVAR010000162.1 GCA_902727905.1 uncultured Sulfurovum sp.
TGTATCCTCAAGAGTTAGTCAATATTAAGATTTCTCATAAAATTCCTATTGAAGAAATTATAGGTGTTCAAGAGCTTTTTACAGAGATAGAGGCTGCTGGTATGCGTCATCTTGTACGTTATTCAGGGACTGAAAATTTAATGAGAATTTTGCTGGAAGGTAAAGATCATGGAAAGTTACATAAAATGATGGATAAGACAGTTAATTTCTTTAAAAAGGCATTAATGTAATGATGCGTAATATTATGGTTTTTCTACTGGTAGTTGTAGGTACATTTATTGTTGATCAAGGTATAAAGAATTGGGCAATGGATGCTGTTTCTGGTGTGGAATATGCTGTTATTATGGAAGGATCTTGTATTAACTTAGAGCTTTTCTATAATAGAGGAGTTGCTTTCTCTATGTTATCTTCTTTAGCAGATAACTTAAAGTGGATACAGTTAGTTTTAATTGTAGGAATAATTGCTTATGTTTTTTATGAAGGATATTTAAAACAGTATGCTTTTGCTATTGGACTCATCGTTGGTGGTGCTTTGGGAAATGTTTATGATAGATTTATCCATGAAGGTGTTGTTGACTATATTGCTTGGCATTGTGGTTTTGACTTTGCTGTATTTAATTATGCTGATGTAATGATTAATTTAGGAGTGGCTATTATTTTGTTAATGACATTTTTGGACTATCGAAGAGAGAAGAAGTTAGAAGCCAAAAAGTAAGGCTTCTAATATTTTGAAGATAGAAACCAACTATTATTAGTAGACTATTTGAGCTGAACCATAAAGTTTTTCCATCTTACTTTTTAGCTTCTGCATTACTTTTTGCTGTTTTAACATCTGTTCAATTTTAGGTTGTGCTTCCGTATAAGAGAGCTTTCCAGCTGATTTTTTGTTAAGTAAATAAACAACGTTGTATCCATGTTTGGTTTTTACTGGTGCATTGAGTAGTCTCTTAACTTTATACTTATAGGCTTTGTCAAATAGGTTAGCAGGCATTGATTCTCTTCCAAACCAACCCATGTAACCATTTTGTTTTTGAGCATTAGCAGCTTTTAGAAAGTCTTCATCTAGGTTACTAGAGCTTTTTAATGATTGTAAAATCTTGGTTGCAGTGTCTT
>CACVAR010000163.1 GCA_902727905.1 uncultured Sulfurovum sp.
GCCTCTTGAATCTTCGCTTCTTGACACTCATGTGTTGTAAAAAGAAGTTTTACTCTTCCATCTTCAACATGAGGTTTTTGTAACATAGATTCTATGGAAATACCAAAACCATCAAAGGCATTACTTACTTTTGCTAAAACACCTGATTCATCATCTACTTCCATTCTAAGGTAATAGTGGGTTACAATCTCTTCTTCAGGAAGAAGTTCTAAACCTCCACCTTCTAAACCTCTTTTATAACCTAACATTGGTCCTTGGTTTCCACGGACAATATCTACAATATCAGCAATAACAGCAGAAGCCGTAGCATCACCACCAGCACCAGGGCCATAGTACATTGTTTCACCTACTCTATCACCTACTACAGAAACAGCATTCATAACACCATCTACCTTAGCTATCATACTAGTTGCAGGAATCATCGTTGGGTGAACTCTCAGCTCTACCCCTTCAGGTGTTTTTTTAGAGATTCCAAGCAGTTTAATTTCATAACCAAACTCTTTAGCAAAATCTACATCTGTAGGCGTAATGTTTTCAATACCTTCAATCAAAATGTCTTCTGGTTTAGCATCTATCCCATAAGCAATACTAGCCAAAATAAGAAGCTTATGAGAAGCATCAAAACCACCAACATCAAATGTTGGATCAGCTTCTGCATAACCTAACTCTTGCGACTCTTTTAAAATGTCATCGTACAACGCACCTTCGTTAATCATCTTCGTTAACATATAGTTCGTTGTACCATTCATAATACCCTGAATAGACTCAATATGATTCGCTGTTAAACCATTTCTTAAAGCACCAATAATTGGAATTCCACCTGCTGTACTTGCTTCGTACATTAAAGGTAAGTCTCCAGCAATCTCTTGAAGTTCATAACGATGATATGCCAGTAGTGCCTTGTTCGCTGTGACAACAGCTTTACCATTTTCCAATGCTTTTTTTACTAAAGCATAAGGCTCTTCAACCCCACCCATAAGCTCAACTACAATGTCAATCTCAGGGTCATCCACAACATCATAAGGGTTATCGGAAAGTTTAATAGAAACGCCTCTATCTTTTGAAAGATTTTTAACCACACCAGACTTAACAAGAAGTTTCTTACCAGCTCTTGCCTCTAAAATGTCAGCATTTTCTTCTAAGATATTGGCAACACTTGCCCCTACAGTTCCTACGCCAAGTATTCCTATTTTGACCATTTATTCCCCTTTTCCTTTATTTTCTTCTTCAACTGTTTTCAAAAACTTTTTAATATTTCGTGCTGCTTGACGAATTCTGTTTTCATTTTCTATCAATGCAATACGTACATATTGGTCACCATATTTTCCAAAACCAATTCCTGGGCTTACAGCAACATTTGCTTCAACCAACAATCTTTTTGAAAACTCTAGTGAACCCATCTCTCTACATGATTCAGGAATTTTTCCCCAAATAAACATCGAAGCATTTGGTTTTCCCATTTTCCAACCAGAGTTTTCAAATGCTTCTAACATCACATCTCTACGTTTTAAATAACGAGGAATAATCTCTTTGTCTGGTACATAGTTATGTTCATCCAATGCCACAGTTGCTGCTACCTGAATTGGCGTAAACATTCCATAATCTAACCAAGACTTAATACTTTGTAATGCACCAATAAGCTTTTTATTACCCACAACAAAACCAACACGCCAACCAGCCATGTTGTAAGACTTTGACATAGTATACGCCTCAACAGCCACATCTTTAGCACCCTCAACCTCTAAAATAGAAGGGGTGCTATAACCGTCAAAAGTAATATCTGCATAAGCAATATCAGAAATAATGTAAAATCTTTCTTCTTTTGCTAAAGCAACAATACGTTTGTAAAAATCAGGCGTAACCGTTGCTGTTGTTGGGTTATGAGGAAAGTTTAAAATCAAAAACTTTGCACGTGGTAAAGAGTTGTTTAGTGCCTCTTTTACATCTGCGATAAATTGATCTTCATCTACTTGAAAGTTCTCTTCGTCAAACTTCAACTGCATCTTTTCAACATTCGCACCAGCTAAAATAAAAGCTTGTGAATGAATAGGATAAGTAGGGTCAGGAACAATCGCAACATCCCCAGGATTTGAAATAGCTTGTACCAAGTGTACATAACCCTCTTTACTTCCCATGGTTGCTACCACTTCTGTATCTGGATCTAGCATAACATTGTATTTACGTTTATACCATTTACACATTGCAAGTCTTAGTTTATAAATCCCCTTACTTGCAGAGTACCCATGTGTTTTATCACGCTGTGCTGTTTCACATAGTTTGTCAATAATTGGCTGAGGTGTTCTGGCATCTGGATTCCCCATGGAAAAATCTATAATATCTTCACCTTCTCTTCTTGCTGCCATCTTTAGGTCATTTATCTCAGCAAAAATATACTTAGGCAATCTATTTATTTTCTCAAATTGAATCTCATCAAACATTTTTATCTTCTCCACTCATTAATTAACTCTTGTACCTTAACATTTTTTCCATTAACTTCATTTTTTATGATTTAAGAAAATTTTAAAAATGTTAAAAGCTTTACCAACCTCTACGTCCGTTAAGCTCTCTAAACTCTTTTTTGTCTATCTCTCTTAATTCAGATTTGTCTATATAAAAATAGTGTTTCTTATTATCTGAAAGATCTATGGTTCTTTCTCCAGCAACAACATCTAAATACCCATGTCCAGTTACCAATAACCATCTACTATTATCAATGTTAAATGGTGTAGATACTTTCTTCATAAACTCTCTACGTTTTTTAGTATCAAGATTAATAAATCCAAACCACAACATTCCCCTTGTTGGATTGATGTTCACCGTAGTTATAGTAACTGCATCTACATTCGGCTCTTCATCTTGATTAAGCACTGAACTATTTTCTTCATTGGCCAAAAATGCATCTGCTACTTCTTTAACAACTGTTTCAACAGATTTATTTTCTTCAGCTGAGATATCTGCTGTGTTAACTAAAGCTTGAATGTCTTCGACACTATTATTTTTATCTAGTGTCTCATCATTTAAAACGATAATTTCTGTTTTAGGTGCAACAGGAGTCTCAATACTTACAGACTCCGTATCAGACTTTCCCACAACAACCTTGTCTGCATCTGCATCACTAATGTTGTTTTCTAATGCTTTGGTATCATCAAAAAAGTCTTGTTTATCTTCAATATTTTGAATTAAAGAATTCAATTTACCTGCAGTGTAAAGATAATATCCTCCACCTAATAGCGCAAGAAGAATAAAAATTTTAAAAAATGAAAAACCACTACCACCGTCAACTGAATCTTTAGCTCTCATCACAACTTTTTCATCAGCTGGTCTATGCTCATCATAGTAAGTCTTAACTCTATCTCTAAGTTCTGAAACATCAATTTCTTTATATTCACGTTCTAAAATTAGTAAAAAACCTAAAGCTTTTACTCTATTTAATCTGCTAAAATCTTCTTCAACTAAATAACCTAAATTAATTGTTGAAATATTTGTTTTTGAAGCTACCTCTTCAATACCATGTGTGTCTATAATCTCGTTAAATAACATTTCCCATCCTATGAATTAATATTGCTGCTGCTGCACTTACGTTTAGTGAATCAAACTCATGCTTCATCTCAATAGATACAATTTGATCTACCTTTGACTTTGCTCTTTTTGAAAGTCCTTCACCCTCAGAACCTAAAACCAAAACCCTTCTTTCACTAAACTGACATTTATTAAGTTGTTCACCATCCATTGAAGCACCGTAAACTTTAAAATTTACTTGTTTAAGCTCATTTAAAACATCTAAAATATTTGGAACAATCACAAAAGGTAAATCTAATAATGCTCCTGAACTTGTACGAACAATCGAAGCCATATTCAACGTTTTAACACCTGTAGCAATAATACCGTCAACCCCTAAAGCATAGGCTGAACGTACAATTGCCCCTATATTTCCTGTGTCAGTTAAACCATCAAGTACTAAAATAAAACGTTCTTGTTTTAAAGTAGCCAAATCACTTTGTACTAAAGGTTCCAGATCAAGTAAAATTCCTTGATGATTTCCCCCTTTACTCATACTCTGCGCCCATCGTTCTTCTAAAAATTTAATTTTATCTCTATTGGCATCAAACAGTTTTTGAGGTAAAATCCCTTTTTTTGCAATGTAAATTGTTTTAATATTTGCTTCATGTCTTGCTAATGCATGTAAACAGACTTGTTTTCCATAAATAATCATAAAAAGATTTTACCCTTTTTTTGCTGTATTTCTATTATTCTACGTTATTTATTGGGCTATAAGCTCGGCATACCATTCTTTAACAGACTTATCTGTTAATTTAGCCAACAGTTTTGCTTTTACTTTAGGCTGTAGGTCAAGTACTAAAAGGTCATCTACATATAAAGCATTAGCTTTTTCTTTTTTTCCAGCGATTACAACAACCCATTCACCTTTACTATTAATGCTACTATTTTCAAATTGTTCCAAAATGCTTTTTGCTGAACCTCGATAATAATTTTGAAACTTTTTAGAGAGTTCTTTTGAGAAGAAAACCTCACGCTCTTCATCAATATTCACGATTTCAGAAATAAGCTTTTCAATTCTATGTGGTGCTTCATACAAAACAACATTAGTCGTAGAATTCATCATTGCTATAAGTGCTGAAGTTCTTTGGGAACCTTTTTGAGGAAGAAAAGCACAAAAGGTAAATTCACCTTCTTTAAAACCTGAAGCTGCATAAGCTGTTGTCACTGCTGTTCCACCTGGCAACACATCATAAGGGATTTCATTTTCTTGACAATACGCTACTAAAAGCTGTCCCGGATCAGAGATAACAGGCATACCAGCATCTGAAACATACGCAACTTCTTCTTGCTCTAAACGTGAAGCTATCTCTTTAAGACGCTCCGTACCATTATGTTCATGAAAAGATAAAAACTCAACCTCATCAGAAGGATATGTAAAATCAAAACGCTCTTCTAAAATACGTAATAATCGTTTGGTTTCTCGTGTATCTTCACATAAAAACAGGGTGACTTTTTCAAAAGTTCTTAAAGCACGAATAGTAATGTCTTGAGGGTTTCCAATAGGAGTAGGGATAAATGTTAACATAAATTATTGAAGTAGAAAAGACAAAATGTCTTTTCTAAAAAACCATTAAAGGTTGTATTTTTTCTTAAACTTGTCGATTCTTCCAGCAGCATCAACGCTTCTTTCTGAACCTGTAAAGAATGGGTGACATTCATTACAAATATCAATTGTCATCTCTTCTCTGTTTGACTTAATTTTAAACTCGTTTCCACATGCACATTTAACAGCACACTCTTTATAATCTGGGTGAATATCTTTTCTCATAACAAGACCTTTTAAAGTAATTTTTGACGAAATAAATTTCGTATGTCAGGTCACTAACCTGCTCTAGCTTTCGCTCTTCTCCTAAAATATAGAAACTACATTTAGAAGGTTATTCTCGTAGTACTCTTGGCAATACGGGAAATTTCGAGCGAATTATAGCAAAAAGCCCTTTATAAAAAGTTTTATAAATCTGTTTATGAAATATTAATAAAAGATATATATACTGTTTTTCATACAGTGCTAAACTGACACTATCTAAGACAATTAAAGGAATTTGAAATGAAAAAACTATTATTAGCTCTAAGTATCTTTAGTATTAATTTCATTTATGCTGACGATGTTAAGCCATGGGCTGCTGCCTTAAAAAATCTTACACAACAAGAGCATAATGTTATTGTCAATAAAGGTACAGAGCGCCCTTACACAGGTAAATACCTAAATAACAAAGAAAAAGGAATCTATACCTGTAAGGTTTGTGATACTCCTCTTTATAAATCTGATGATAAATTCAACTCCAACTGTGGTTGGCCAAGTTTTGATGACGAAATCAAAGGAGCAGTTAAACGTAAAACAGATGCTGATGGTCGTAGAGTAGAAATTCTTTGTGCTAAATGTGATGCCCATTTAGGTCATGTATTTAAAGGGGAAGGTTTTACAGCTAAAAATACCCGTCATTGTGTCAATTCTATCTCATTAAATTTCAAAAAGGAAAATGCAACAAAGCCTAAAAAAGAAGCAAAAAAAGAGCAATTAAAACGTGCCTACTTTGCTGGTGGATGCTTTTGGGGTGTTGAGTATCATTTAGAATCTATAAAAGGGGTAAAAGATGCTATCTCTGGTTATATGGGAGGTACAATGAAAAACCCTGGTTACTATGATGTCATTAGAAAAAACACAGGACATTTGG
>CACVAR010000164.1 GCA_902727905.1 uncultured Sulfurovum sp.
GGAATTATATCACATGCGATTTATGAGAAGGAGCTAAGTGTACTTTACTACTTAACTACTTTTTCCCCAGCTTTAATCCAACCATTCTCTATTCCACCTTGAAGCTCATAGACATTGGTAAAGCCCATGCTTAAAAGACCTTCACCCAAAACGCTAGTTCGTGAAGCATGCGCACAGTAAATAATAAATGGCGCTGATTTGTCTTTAACTAAAGTTCCTAAAGTAAAAAAGAAATCAGCTAATAAAGGTTGTCCTTGCTCATTAAAGAATGTCACTTTATGTGAACCCTCAATAATTCCAATATCATCCCACTCACCCTGAGTACGAATGTCAATAATAGGTACGCCATCTTTTTGTAACTCTTTAAACTCATAAGCAGCAATACTTTTGAACTCTGCCAAGAGACTCAT
The DNA here is from genome assembly GCA_902727905.1 of uncultured Sulfurovum sp. GTDB lineage: Bacteria > Campylobacterota > Campylobacteria > Campylobacterales > Sulfurovaceae > UBA1140. The sequence continues at coordinate 411 of CACVAR010000164.1, forward strand.
CGTTAATAATGCTGTTACTAATAACATCTTTTTCATGTAAATATCCTTTTATAAATTTATATGCTCTTAGCTTGAATAATATCTAAATTAATCTGTGTTTTTAGGGCTTCTAAGCTATCAAACTTTCTATTTTCACGTATGAATGCTACAAATTCAACCCAAACTTTACCTTTTAGAACACCTATATCTTTCCCTATGACATGTGTTTCTATCGCAAAGGAACCATCTGTTGTGACACGAAAGCCTATAAAAGAGACTGACTTTAACCACTCATTACCAACTTTTGTTCGAGTGGCATAAACGCCCTCTTTAGGTAAGTCATAGTCATAAACATTCAAGTTTAACGTTGCAACAAGTTTGTTTTTTCCTAAACCTTGCCCTGAAACTACTCGACCATCTATCTTATAAGCTCTATCAAGCAATTGATTAACAAGTTCAATATTTCCAGTTGCTACTTCTGCTTTTATAAAGCGCGAATGTACCGAGATACCTTTTGACTTCACCTCATCTACAACAACGACTTCAGCATCAAAAAGTTTTTTTAGTATTTGAACATTGCCTTCTTTTTTATAACCAAAACCAAAATCATAACCCACTACTATCTTTTCAAGTTTTGGAAAATCTGTTTTTAATTTACTAACAAACTCTTTAGCTTTTAATCCCCGAATATACTCAAAATGGTAAAAAAAACAAGGCTGATTTATATATAATGAACGTTTATACCCTGGCGTTAAATAACCTCCATTACGTTCAATAATCACCACAGCTTCTACTTGGTTAATGAGTGCTTTATGTCCCAAATGAATTCCATCAAAAGACCCAATAGCGATTGATTTTATGTTGTTTTTGTACAAATGTTATTTCCTAAAATGATATATATACTCAATATTTCCAGATTTTCCAGCCAATTTTGAAAGCGTACTGTAACATAACTCCCAGCCTAACGCTTTTGTTTTCTCTTCAAATCTTTCTTTAGCTTCTTCAATAACACTTTGGTCTACCACAACCCCACGGCTGTCACGCTTAACAGCTCTTCCAACTTCAAACTGAGGTTTAAAAAGCAGTATCATGTCACACATGGCTAAACTATCTATGGCATCAATAATCTGTAAAATAGAAATGAAAGAGACATCACAAGTCACTATCTCAAAAGGTTTACTAGGCTTAAAATCACGTACATCAGTCTCTTCAAATATGGCTACTTTTTCGTTATTTCGTAAAGAGTGGTGTAGTTGATTTGAACCCACATCTACACAAGATACTTCGGCTACTTCGTTTTCTAAAAGTATTTGTACAAAACCACCTGTACTTGAACCTATGTCTACAGCCCTTTTAGCTCTTAAATCCATAGCATACTCTTCTAAAAAAAGTTCCAGTTTTTTAGCTGCCCTACTAACATAGAACTTCTCTTCATCTATGTCTATGTTTGAGCTTTCATCACATTTCAAAGAGGCTTTAGCCACTACCCCATCAACAAAAACTTTTCCACGTTTTATAGCATCCAAGGCACGATTTCTACTCTCAAAAAAACCTTTTTCTACTAAATATTTATCTAGTCTGACCATACTTGTAGTCATTCCTTTTTCTTTAACTCTAATAGTTATTTTTAATGTGCTATTTTAACATATTTATAATAGAGTTCTTGTATAAGTTTAAAGTTAATTTATCGTCAAAAAATTGGAGGGTTAGAAAAGATACTGAGTTGAAATCATATTTCAAAAAGGGAGTATTATACAAAGGAGGATGTGAATTAAATTCTAAAATACCTCAACTCAATGGAATCTTTCAAAGGAGTAATTTTCGATTCCGTATCTTTCATGAAATTATTATAATATAACTATATAAACAAATGGACAATTAAAAGTAAACGATAAGTTAATGCTAATGAAAAATAATACAACAAGGGCATTATTAAAAAGAAAGTATAATTTACCAAAAGGAATCATCATGTGCTTTATTTTAACCATCGTTCTGTTTGTTTTTGCCATTGAAAACCTGCTTATAGAGAATTGGGTTACGGGAGGGGTTCAATTTATTATTGCTCTTGGATTTTTACTCTTGCTTATCTCAAACATGCGACGTACGCATTGTGAGCGAAATGGAACTTGTTATACTGGGTGTTCTGTAACCAATTGGATAAGTTCTTTGTTTAAAAAAGATCATAACAAGACATCCAAAGAATAAGCCTAAATATTTTAGACCAATAGTGATATAATGCAAAAAAATACGAAACTAGGTACAACAATGGCAAACAAAAATGAAAACTATACATTCCCATGGGGATTTCACTTAGGAGATTTAGTAGCTAAAGATAATGGTAAAATGCCTTTATATACCCCTTCTAATGATGGTGGATTTTGTCTACTTTATGACAAAGTATCTGAAAAACAAGTTGATACCATGTTAGAGAGCCTTTGTCTTGAACTACTTTCAAGTATGCCACATGAGAGTTTAAAAGTAAATCTTTTTGATTTTGGGAAAAAGAAGTTTTATAACCTTTCACCCTTACAGTACATGCATCTTTACCAAGTTTCATACAATGACAAAATGATTTCAGCACATTTTGAGGAGATAGAAGAAACCATTATTTCACGACATCAAGAGATACTCTGCTGTAACAGACAAACAATTAATGAACATAACCAAAAGTCAAAAATAAAAATGAACTATCATTTGGTTTTACTCAATTTAGATAACTTTCCAAATGATGATGTCGAACTAAGAAGAATTAATAACTTTCTTGAGTCAGCTGTAATTGCTGGTGTTTATGTCATTGCTTTTGGTTATCAAGAGATGAAAGAGAGTCCTAATGCAGGAGTTCAAGCCATTTTAAAACATTTCAAAAACATTAACATACGTGACAATAAATTTGAAATTACCAAAGAAGTTTTCGAATTTACAGAACTGTTAGTAGACCATGAGTTTGAAGCACTTGACCTTGACAAAGATGCCCTACTTCAAGAGACACTTACAGGTGCAAACCTTGAAGCCCATATGGACTCAGAAAACATCAAACTAGAAACAGATACTAGAGTGAAATAACCAATCAAAACGAGAAGGAAAAAAATGAATTTTGACAATGTAAGCGTAGAAATAAAAGGAAATAGCTACTTTGATGGAGCTGTAACAAGTAGAACAATCAACTTTGCTGATGGTAGTCGAAAAACCTTAGGTTTTATGGCAGCTGGTGAATATACTTTTGGTACAGAAGCTGCTGAACTTATGGAAGTAACTGCTGGTCAACTTGACTACAAATTAGATGGAGAAACAGAATGGTCAACAGCCAATACTGGTGAGAGCTTTAATGTACCTGCAAACTCAAAGTTTCAAGTCAATGCAAAAGGTATGGTAGACTACTGTTGTTCTTACCTCTAGTTCTATAAAGTAGTTAACGACTGTTCCACTCGTTCCCATATAAGATATGGGAACAAAAAAATCTCTTCCATTCTCTCACCCTTCCAACTGCTCTTATGCTATAATTTCTAAAACTATCATTAGGAAAAAAAATGAATTTTGAATTTACAGCTGAAACGGTTTTACTTATTATCGCAGGTATTCTTTTTGGAGGACTACTTTCATATATAAGATCGTACATCATTCTTAGAAAGCATAAAAAAGAGCTAAAAGAGTACAAAGACCATTTAGATAGACAAATGAAAATAACCAATACTGGTAATAGCGCACTGGTTACTGAACTCGAAAAAATGAAACAAGACAACGAAAACCTTAGAATTTCAGTACAAACTTTAAATCAAAAACCAGGACGTGCTGAACTGAGACTTCTTAACATCTATGATGCTGCATTAAGAAAAATGATGGCACAAGCACCTGGGTTTTCAACAGCATGGGAAAACTCTTTACAAGAAGCAGAGCGAGAGTATGAAGCAAATGAAAGTGGATTAAAGAGCATTGTTTCTAAAGTATTTGGTTCTGGAACAGGTGTTGTAAACGATAATAATAACATTCAGCAGATAGAAAATAAGTAAAACCTTTACAAAAATTCTTTTTTGCCATATAATATAAAAAAACAAAAAAGGATTTTTTATGTTAAGACTATTTTTAACTTCGTTTATACTTCTCTTTCTTACAGCTTGTATGCCTTCTTCAAGCATACTCATTTCAGAAAAAGAAAGACCTGCAGGGCTAGATGAATCTAGCATTTTAAAAATCACTATTCCTGTTAGAGAACAAGGCTACAGTAACTTTGATACTCAAGTTCTTGATACAAAAGAAGCCCTCGAGACTTTTCTAACAACCATTAAAAAGCAAAAGAACTGGAATAAAAAAGAAAACTTCATTGACTCTTTAACACTTAAACCCATTGACTTCCAAAAATATAACCTTTTACTCTACCGTATGACAGAAAACTCTGGATCTACAGTCTTATCTGTTGATGCGCCTAAAGGAACCAAAGAACATGCACTCATAGAAATAGGTCGAGATAAACCAAACATTGGTACGGCTGACATGGCATACTATGCCCTTGCCTACAAAGTAGCTAAAAGTGTTAAAGACATTACGTTTGACAATGGTTTAAAAAAACATATTATTAAAAATAAAAGCCTTAATATAGAGGAAAAGAAAACAACTGAAGTACCAAAAGAGTGTTTAGAATGGTATGATGGTTGTAATAACTGTGGACGGGTTGGTGATGCTGATGATGTCGTTTGTACAGAACGTTATTGTGTGCATAAAGATAAGTTTAAGTGTACTAAATGGAAAGATGACAACTTCAAACCTACAAAAGGAAATGAACTCCCTCAATCTAAACAAACCATTGAAAAGTAATCCGTTAAGCTAATAACTTTAGCTTAACTTCTTCCCTTGAAAAAATTATCTAAACCAAGTATAATAAAATGATATAAATCATTTATTCAAAGGGAAATAGAAAGAATGAAAAAGACAACACAACTCATACCCCTACTCAGCACACTTTTTTTTACTGCCTGTGCACCTATAATACCCAACATGCTTGACACAAAAGACACAAACACTCAAAAAGCCATAGTGTTCAAAACCAACCAAGTCCATTTTATGAATACATTAAAAGAGACATCTACCCTAACAGAGCGTAATGTGTACCTTGATGAATATATTTTAAAGTCAGACATGCAATGTCAAAACTACCTCAATAATCCCCTTAAAAAACCTGAAGTAGATAATAACAAAAACTCACTCTACATGAATCTTTTTGATACAGTTTCAAGCTTATTTGGGGTCTCATTGGTTACCGACACAGCAAAAGCTGTTTTTTTAGAAAACAATGTTGAATCGCAAGATGAAAAGAAAGCTTATGCCAATGCACTTTCACCCGAAATTCGTAAAGGTGTTGAACTGGGAAGAAGCAGATATGCAAAAAGTATGCTCAACAAAAAATCTCTAGACCTTAAAGCCTATACTATTAATAACTTACGAGAAGATACTCTAAAGTATGACAAACAATGTAGTGATACTTATGGTCTTATTGAAATCAATAGAGCATTAAAAGAGATGCAAACGGCTATGCATACCCCTAGCATAAAGACATCTCCTATCTCAAATATTAATCCCACAACCATTAAAGATAAAGTAGAAGCTGTGAGTAAAGAAGTAGAAAGAAAACACAGTGAACACAATGCTACAGTAGCTCCTGCCACACAGCCAGTGCCTGTTGATGTTCCCGTACGTCATGACAACGCACAACACTTGCCCCATTCGATACAGCTTTAAGATGAATAGCCAATGTTCCAGCCAATCGTTCTTCGGTTGGGGTAGGAATAATTTTATCAATCAAAGACTTTCTACTAGCACCGACTAAAACTTCACA
>CACVAR010000165.1 GCA_902727905.1 uncultured Sulfurovum sp.
ATAACCATACCTTTATGATTTGCTCTACCTGTTCTCCCTACTCTATGCGTGTAGCTGTCTGTCTTCTCTGGAATATCAAAGTTAATGACAAAAGGAAGTTCTTGAATGTCCACACCACGTGCTGCAATGTCTGTTGCTACTAAAACTTGTGTTTTTTCAGCTTTAAGTAGACTCAATGCTTTAGCTCTTTCTCCTCTTGTTCTGTCTCCATGAATAATCGTCGTATGGATTTTTTGAGACTTTAAATATTCAAATATTTTGTTAGCAGAATCTTTTGTGTTTGTAAAAAGTAGTAACTGTTTCATACCAAAGTCATTAACCAGTTTGGCTACTAACTCTTCTTTTCTTTTTTTATCTACTTTATAAGCTCTATGGGTAATGACATTAACTAAATCTCTACGATTACTTACTTCTACAATGGCTGGTTCACGTAAAAATTCTTTTCCTAAACGCTTAATATTTTGAGAAATAGTTGCTGAAAAAAGCATAATTTGTCGCTGTTTTGCACAAGTGTTTAATATACTCTTTATCTCATTTCTAAAGCCAAGTTCTAACATTGTATCAGCTTCATCAAGTACAATGGTATTAACATTTTCAAGGTTTATTTTTTTATCGTTAATAAAATCTTGGAGTCTTCCAGGCGTTGCGACAATAATATCTGTCCCTTTTTTTAAACGTTCAAGCTGGATGCTCTTTGGTGTTCCACCTTGAATTTTAGCTACTTTAAGATTTAGATGTTTTCCATGTGAAGTAAAGGTTCTCGTCACCTGATCACAAAGTTCAATGGTAGGTACAACAACCAAAGCACGAATAACTTTGTTTTCTTCTTTAACAATCTTCTGTAACTTATTTAAAATAGGAAGGGTATAAGCAATGGTCTTACCTGTACCAGACTTCGAAGCACCAATAATATCTAAACCCTTCATAACCGTAGGAATTACTTTGTTTTGAATGGCTGTAGCATTGTCAAACTCAATGGTTTTAACAATATCTGGATGTAAATTAAATTTTTGAAATGCTTTGATAGGAGAGCCTTTAACTAGGTATTAAAGGTGTATTATAGCAGAATTTATTTTTTAGTAATTTTAGTCTCTATTGGATCTTC